>JAAZAH010000274.1 GCA_012514415.1 Sandaracinaceae bacterium | reverse complement strand
GAGGAGTTCGGCAAAGACGTCACTCTCGATCTTCGCGACAATGGGCTCGAGCTCCAAGGTGAGCCTCTCGCCGTCGCTTTCGGCGACGATCCCTATCTCTATGTCGGGACAAATACCTCGGGCGTGATCACGCGTTACGAGGCGACGCCGACGGGCTTTACCCCGGCCGGAAGCGTGAACCTCGCCGCCGCGGGCGTCGATCGCATCAACGGCTATCAAGCCGCGCTTCAGCTCATCAATAAAGAGAAGGCGTATTTCCTCCATGAGGGGAGCCGCCAGCTCGTGATTTGGAATCCGACCGAGCTCAAGGTCGAGGGTTCTCGCAAGTTCACCGAACTCGAGGAGCAAGCGGGGATCACCATGCAGTTCGCCGGCTTCCCTCTGCGGGTCGGCAAGCACCTCGTCTACGGCATCGGCTGGCGGGCCTCGGATCAAGGCGTCACATACATCGTCGAAGGCGCTGGCGCGCTTGTGATCGACACCGAAACCGATGAGGTCACAATCATTCGCGATAAGGATCGCTGCGGGTATACGCTTAGCGTCGCCGAGGGCGCCGATGGTTATATCTACCTCGCCAGCGAATCACTCACGGCAGCCGCGGTCTACCTCGATACGGAGAATCTCGGCGCCGCCGCTCCTCCCTGCCTTCTCCGCTTCGATCTCGAGTCGATGGAGATCGATCCCGAGTACTATTTTGAGCTCGCGGATCTCTACGAGGAAGAGCACACGTACGCGGGCACGATCTATCCTGCGAAGGAAAAGGGGAAGGCGTATATGATGGTTCTCGACGAGTCCATCCTCCCGCCTCCACCGGGCGAGTCGGGCTACAATACGCGCACGCTGACGACGCAACATGCTTGGCTCACCTATGAGCTGACGCTGGGCGATGCGCCGACCGCGAAGCGGATCGAGAGCCTCCCTCCGACGAGCGCAGGCGCTCTCCTCGTCCAGGCCGCCGATGAGCTCTACCTCCCCGAGTTCGATAACGCGGATCCCGCCACCCCGCGCACGCTCCTCCGATCCTATGAGGGCTTTGAGCGCGGCGATGTGATCCTTGAAATCCTCGGGCATACTCGCTCCATCGCGAAGGTCATCCGCTGAGGACTGACGCCGGGCGCCCTAGAGGCCTCATGCCGGGGCGCCCGCGGCACAACTCGCCCAGTTTCTCCCACGACTTTTTCCCTATCGAGCCTTTCGATGAAACGATCTCGCACGATCATTTTTTGGATCCACCTTGCCTGCGGCGTCATCGCCGCGATTCCCATTCTCATCATGAGCGTGACGGGAGTCGCCATTGCGTTCGAGTCCGAGATTCTCGAGTTCATCGATCGCGATGCGCTCCGCGTGAAGACCGCCGCGGATGCTCCAAAGGCCTCCATCGAATCGCTCCTTGAAGAGGCGAAGGAGCGCTTTCCCGATAAAAAAATCGGATCCGTCGTCATCCCCTCCGACCCAAACCGCGTCTACGAATTTCGCGTGCCGCGCGAGCAAGTCTATTATGTTGATCCCTATGCGCGCACCTTCGTCGAGCCGCCCTCCGACGGAGCCCACGATGTGCTCCACGAGATCGAGGTTTGGCATCGCTACCTTGGCTTGAGCGGCGAGCAGCGTGAGCTCGGAAAACTGCTCGGCGGCTCCTTCAACCTCGCCTTTCTCGGCCTCGCCCTCACTGGTCTCTACCTCTGGTTCCCGCGAAGGCTCGCGCGGAAGGCCTTCGAGGCCGTGCTCTTCTTCCAGAAGCGTAAGAGCGCCAAAGCTCGGAATTTCAACTGGCACCATGTGATCGGCTTCTGGTCGCTCCCCATCCTGATCGCGCTCATCGTTTCGGGAGCCGTGATCTCCTTTCAGTGGGCTCATCGCCTCGTCTTTACGCTCGCGGGCGAAGAGCCGCCCGCAGCCCGCGGAGCGAATATGCTGAATGTGCCCGAGGTGGCGCTCGCCTCGATCCCCGAAGGCGCCGAAGCGCTGAGTTTTGCTCAAATCGAAGCGCGGCTCGCCGAAGCCTTTCCCGAGCGGAACTCGATCGTTTTCGAAGTGGGAAGGAGCGGGGGAGCGGCTGAAGGGCGTCCCGTTTACGCCTCGGTCATGGAGCCAGCCCCCTATGCGACACGCGGGCGCGTGATGCTTCAGATCGATCCCTATAGCGGTGCGATCCTCGACGAGACGCGTTTTGAAGATCGGAGCCCGGGAGTTCGTGCGCGTGTCTTTCTCCGCTTCCTCCATACGGGTGAGGCTTTTGGTCTCGTTGGCAAAGTGCTCGCCTCCATCGCAAGCCTCGGCGTCGTCGTTTTGATCTACACTGGTCTAGCACTCGCTTATCATCGCTTCTTTCGTAGGCGCGCGCGCGTGTCCACCGCGCTCGAAACGAATCCTTCCGAAACGACCTAACCGATGAATCCGCGTTCGCTCGCGATTTTCTGTTTCGCTTCTGCTCTCGCCGTGATGCCCCTCTTCTTCCGGTGGAGCGGCGAGCGAGGCGGATGTCCGAACGAGCGAACCGCGGGGAGTTCGCGCGGGATGTCGATCGCGGAGCTCTCCGAGCGACCCGCGCGCGTACTTCTCATTGGAAGCGGTTACGACGCGCGCTCGACGGAAAAACAGATCGAAGCCGATCTCGGGCTCGCGCAAGACGTTCTCCGCAGCCGCCTCGCGTCCAATGAGCTGTGGACGCTCTTCGCCCAAGGCCCCGATCGCCCGAGCGTTCGCGTCATGGACGGTCCAAGCGACTTCGATGAGCGCGCGTTGCTTGGCTGGCTCTTTGGGGGCGATCTCCTCGCCGGGTACCGAATCATTCCCCCTGAGATCCACGTCGACCTCCCGGCGAAGCGAAGCACCCTCGAGGCGGCGCTCACGGCCGATCCCGAAGGGCGCCTCCCGGAGCTCATCTATTTCGCGGGACACGGCGAAAGGCGAGCCCGCATCGATCAAAGCTTCTTCACCCTGAGCGGAGGAGAGCGGATGACGGTCGCCGAGCTCGCGGCACTCTTCGACCAAGCGGCGGGGGGACCACGGCTTCTCGTCCATAGCGCGTGCTATTCGGGGGCATTCGCCGAGATCATTTTTCGAAGAGGAGACGCCTCCCTCGGGCTAAGCGATTCGGTCCGCTGTGGGCTCTTCGCGAGCAGCGCGGACGACCCTGCGAGCGGCTGTAGCGCATCGGCGGATCAGCGGGAGTATGAAGGCTTTGCGCTTCATTTTTTTGGTGCGCTCAAGGGGCGAAAACACGACGATTCCGGAGCGCTCGACGCCGATCTCGATGGGGATGGGCGGATAAGCGCGCTCGAGGCGCACGCCATCGCGCGCGCGCATGCCGAGACCATCGATATTCCCACCACGAGCTCTGAGCGGCTCCTTCGTTACTTTTTCGATGGTCGACAAGGCCTAAGAAGTGATGGAAACGCGTCTCAAAACGAGCGGCAGGGCGAGTCGCGACACAAGGTAACCACTGCCAACGCTTTCGGTGAGGGCGAAGCGCACGACCTCGGCGGAGAGGGGCTCGAAGCCGGAGCGGAGACATCCAAAGCGCGGCCCATTGGGGAAGGCGATCCCATCGAGACCTTCGTCATCGCCGAACTCGAGCGCGCGCTCCGCCTCTCATCGAAGAGCGAGGCCGAGAGCGCGCTTCAAAAGGTCGAAGCGTCCATCCACTCCCTCAACGAGGTGCTGGCCGAAGCCAAGGATGAGCTCGAGCGCGAAGCAAGTCGGCTCGAGGCGCGGATCCTCGAGCTCAGCCCCCACCTCGCGGACGCATGGGATCGCCGTTTTGAACCGGCTTTGAGACGCCATCGCCGAGCGCTCCGCGCGCTCTTCGATTCGGATGCGATCGAGCCGATCTACCAAGCCTTT
>JAAZAH010000273.1 GCA_012514415.1 Sandaracinaceae bacterium | reverse complement strand
TTCTTCCCTCCCCACAGAGCTTTACAACCCGAAGGCCTTCATCACTCACGCGGCGTGGCTGGGTCAGGCTTGCGCCCATTGCCCAATATTCCTCACTGCTGCCTCCCGTAGGAGTCTGGCCCGTGTTTCAGTGCCAGTGTGGCTGATCATCCTCTCAGACCAGCTACCCGTCTTCGCCTTGGTAGGCCATTACCCTACCAACTAGCTGATGGGACGCAGGCTCATCCTCCGGCGATAGCTCCTTGCGGATCGCCACCTTTTCCCTCAGCCTCCGAAGAGACCGTGGTCTTATGCGGTATTAGCACCCCTTTCGGGATGTTATCCCCCACCGAAGGGCAGATTACCTACGCGTTACTCACCCGTTCGCCACTTTACTCACCCCGAAGGGCTTTCTCGTTCGACTTGCATGTGTTAGGCCCGCCGCTAACGTTCGCTCTGAGCCAGGATCAAACTCTCCACTTAAAAATGGTTGAGCTGATCAGGCTTCGCGATACTTCGCGTTGCACTGTATCTTCCTCTCCTTACGGATGAGGCGGTCTCGAAGACCCTTTGACGTTCATCTCGTGAGTGCGCTCGCACTCCGAGGGCCCGTAATATCCATTCGTATTGCTACGATGGAAGCTCCGATTCGGTTTTCAAAGACCCAGTTTCAAGTGCCCCGGAGGGCTGCTTGGCGACGCCCGGTGGGGCGTCTGAGGGAGGCAGGGTGTAGCCCCAAACCTTCCACTCGTCAAGTCCGTTTGCAGTCTTTTTTTCCGGCCCGTTTTTCGCGTTTCGGAAGCTGCTTTTTTGAGGAGCAGCAACTGCTGGGGACGCGGTTTCTAGCCCATCCTCCGAGAGGGGCAAGTTTTTTTTTGTTTTTTGTTGAACGCGACGCAATCGGTGTAGCGAATCAGGTCCCCTCCAAAGAGGTCGAGCGCACTTCCGATCGTGAGATCGACCCGTGAATTCGATAATTTAGAGACGCGTGTGAGATCGTCAATCGATCGAGCGCCGCCCGCATAAGTCGTCGGGATGGGGGAGATCTCTCCGAGCAAGATCACGAGCTCATCGTCGATCCCCTCGCATTTTCCTTCGACATCCGCCGCGTGGATCAGGAATTCGTCGGCATAATCGGCGAGTCGATGGAGGAGTTCACGGTCGATCTTCGCTCGCGTCACGGTTTGCCAGCGGTTGGTCGCGACGAAATATCCGCGCTCGGTCTTTCGGCAGGACAGATCGATCACGAGCCGTTCGCGCCGCACAAGCGTCGAAAGCTCACGAACGCGATCGATCGACAGTTCGTCACCGTCAAAGAGCGCGCTTGTCGCGATCACATGCGAGGCGCCTTTATCCAGCCATGCCTCTGCATTCTGCGGATTGACGCCGCCGCCGAGCTGAAGCCCTCCCGGATAGGCTGAGAGGGCGAGTTCGGCCTGCTTCTCGTTGCCGGGTCCAAGGAGGATCACGTGGCCGCCGATAAGCCCATCCTCCCGATAACGGGACGCAAAATAATTGGCGTCTCGCTCGGAGACGAAATTCGTCTTGAGCGCACCGCTATCGAGGCTCCCTCCGACGATTTGTTTGACGCGACCTTCGTGAAGATCGATGCAAGGGCGAAAGATCGTCATGGTTTGCGCATTATGGCCGCCGCGCGCCGGGACGTCACCTCGGGGTTTTCGCTTGGCGCCGTTTCATCGTATCCTTGCCACATGTCTAGGCGACGTCAGCGACATCAGAAAAAGAGTGGTTCGGTTAAAAAGCGCAAGAAGGTGCATCGCCCGCGTGATGCTAGCGGTGGAGAGCTCCAGAACATCGACGGAGCGATGACGGGCCTCGTCCGAGGTTTCCGCCGCGTCGCAGGTGCCGAATCGGCTGAAAACCGTTCAAGGGTCGGGATGGGATTGCTCGTCGCGCTGGGCGCGGTGCTCCTCATCGCCCTCGCCGTGGGCCTGTCGCAGTAGCGCCTCCAAGAAAGGGAAGTACGCCCTCTCCGGTTCAGGTGCGAGCGAGCGGGCGAGCGGTTCCCCGAGCGCATTTCGGGCTTGAGGCGCCCTTCGAGGCGGACACTCCGTTCAGATCGAGGCGCCGCGCTCCACCCTTGATAGAAGCCGCCGTACGAGGGCGCCTACGGTGAAAAGCGCCGCGATCGCGCAGCCCACACCCACGAGCGACCAAACGTCCGGTCCGCCTTCTGCGCCCGCTTGGAGAAGCCCACGTGCGATGAGAAGCGAGAAGAAGGAGACCGGGATAAGCCCGAGGTTCGCGAGCGCGAAGCTTCCGAATGGCATCCTCGAGGCGCCTACGAGATAGCTCATCGGTCCGGCCGGGATGGGTGCGAGGCGCATCAGAAAAAGAAGGAGGGCGCCGCGGAGCTCGATGGCGCGCTCCACGATGCGGAGGCGCGGACGCGACGCCAGAAGACGGGCGAATCGTTCGCGGAAAAGCCAGCGTGCGACGAGATACGCGAGGCATTGGCCGAGGTAACTTGCGAGGGCAATGAGCACGAGGCCAAACACAAAATCAAAGAGGAGGCCAGCAACGATGGCGAGCAGATCCATCGGGACGCAAAGCGCCGCAAGGGTCATCCCGATCATCACGAAAGCGACCGGCGCCCAACTTCCTTGAGCCGCAACCCAGGAGCGCACCAATTCGACATCGAGTGTCGCCCCGATGGCGACGAGTGACCCGACGGCGACGGCGAGCAATGCAAGTCCGCCAGGAGTCCGGCGCGTTCGCGCGTCACTCCGCGGACTCTCGCTGTCCGCCTCCTCATTTTGAGGGATGCGCTCAGTGGTCTTCATCATGTCCGAGATACGCTCTCCTTTCTTGAGCTCTTCCCTTCATGCGCCAGGGATGAAGCACCGAGGCGACGGAAGAGTGATGAAGCTGTGACCGTTCGAAGCGGCTCCGGGGAGCGCTCGATTTTTTCATTCGATCCTGCTCGCAGCCCTCGCATCGGGCCGGAGATCGCGAGGCCGTCCGGTGGGTCCGATGGCGAGCCAAGGCCAAGCACCGGACGTTGAAGCCTCGACGAATTTTCCTTGGGCGTGCATTCCTTGGGCGCGTATTCCCGAAAGCGCGTACATAGAATCGGGATGGATCAACAGCTCCGGTCGCATCGGTGGATCGTCCTCGGCCTCATCTCCGCCGCGCTTTTTCTGATCATCGTCGACCTGACGGTGCTCTATACGGCGCTTCCGCGGCTCACGATCGCGCTCTCTGCATCGGCCTCCGAGAAGCTCTGGATCCTCAACGCCTATTCCCTCGTCGCCGCTTCGCTTCTCCCCGGTGTGGGCACCCTCGGTGATCGCATCGGAACGCGGAGGATCTTCCTCATCGGTCTCGCGATCTTCGGTGCCGCTTCGCTCCTCGCTGCATATTCGACGACGCCTGCGATGCTGATTGGAGGCCGCGTCGGCCTCGCGATCGGTGCCGCCGCGATGATGCCCGCCACGCTCGCCCTCCTCCGGATTGCCTTTGACGATCCGGACGAGCGAAGTTTCGCGATAGGGATCTGGGCCTCGATCGCCTCCGGAGGCGCCGCGGTCGGTCCCCTTCTCGGAGGCCTCCTCCTCGAATATTTCTGGTGGGGCTCGGTCTTCCTCATCAACGTCCCACTCATCGTCATCATCTTCGCGCTCACGCTGCGGTACATCCCACCGCTCGAGCCGCATCCTGAGACGCGCTGGGACCTGCTCGCCTCGATCCTCGCGATGCTTGGCCTTTTAGGGCTCATCTACGCCATCAAGGAGCTCAGCCGACGCGAGCCTTCGCTTTCGGCGTTCGCGATCGCTCTCCTCGGCGGCATGCTCTTCCTCGGCTTATTTATCCGGCGCAACGGGCGCATGGATCCCCCACTCATCGACTTCGCGCTCTTTCGAGAGAAGGATTTTAGCGCCGGTGTGGCGGGCGCGGTTTCACTCTCGATCGCTCTCCTTGGCGTACAGCTCGTCCTCAGCCAACGCCTTCAGCTCGTCCTCGATCAAACGCCCCTCGAAGCCGGCCTAAGTCTCGTGCCTCTTTCCGCGGCCGCCTTCATCGTGGGACCCATCGCAGGCCGCTACCTCCAACGCGTTGGAAGCACCCGCGCCATCGTCCTTTCACTCCCCTTGACCGGTGCGGGCACCTTCCTCTCGGCCTATTCGATGGACGCGCCCCTCCCCGTCCAGTTCATCGGCTTCGTCCTCATCGGGGCCGGGATCGGGATCGGGATGACGGCCGCTTCAAGCGCGATCATGAGCAACGCCTTGCCCGAGCGCGCCGGGATGGCTGCGTCGATCGAAGAGGTCTCGTACGAGCTCGGTGGAACGCTCGGTGTCGCACTCATGGGAAGCGCGATGAGCGTCGCCTATACGGCGGCGATGATCCTCCCAGCCGATCTCGATCGGCTCCCGATCACCGTCCGCGATAGCCTCGATGAGGCGCTGCTCGTCGCCGAAACGCTTCCCGAGGATAAAGCCGCTCAGCTCGTCTCGATCGGAAAGGCCGCTTTCGATTACGCCTACCTCGTCGTCAACGTCACCGCCGGCGCTTTTCTCGTGATCGCGGCAGCTGCGATCCATCTCCTCGCGTCGTCGAAGAGGCGACGTGAGCGCGAGCGCTCGGCCTGAGTCAGCGGAAGATCGCCTGCCGATAGTAACGAAGCTCTTCGATGGACTCGCGAATATCGTCGAGCGCGCGATGGGTGTTCTGCTTATTTGGACGCCGCGAATACGCCTCGGGATACCAGCGCGCGGCGAGTTCCTTCACGGTGCTCACATCGACAATACGATAATGAAGAAAATCGTCGATCGCCGGTAAATAGAGCTGAAGGAAACGTTTGTCTTGATGAACCGTATTGCCCGCAAGAGGTGCTTTCTTCGGCTCGACGTGCTCCTTCAGGAAGGAGACGATCGCTTCCTCGGCATCGGCTTCGGTGATCGTCGATGCCCGCACTTTTTCGATGAGACCTGAGGCGCCGTGATGCTCTTTATTCCAATCGTCCATCGCGTCGAGGAGACTGTCGGGCTGATGGAGGACGAGTTCGGGGCCTTCGGCGATGATTTCGAGGTTGCCATCCGTCACGATGACGGCGATTTCGAGGACCCGCTCCCGCTCCGGAACGAGGCCGCTCATCTCCATATCGATCCAGACGAGTCGGGAAGCGCTCATGATGGGCGCGAGTATAGCAGACTGATACGTTCCAGGACGTTGAAATGCGCCTCAGGGGCTTTTCACGACCGCTCAGGTGGACGCATTTGAATTTGGACTGATGAAAAGCTAAGAGCATCGGGATCGTCCATCTGGGCGCTCAGCTCTGATTCAGAGAGAGAGATCGTGAAGCTCCAAAGCCATACCCTCACCCACCTCAGGGCACTCGAAGCAGAGAGCATCCACATCCTGCGCGAGGCGGCGGCGCAATTTGAGCGCCCCGTGATGCTCTACTCCATCGGGAAGGATTCTTCGGTGATGCTCCGCCTTGCCGAGAAAGCCTTCGCGCCGGGGCCCCTCCCCTTCCCGCTCCTACATGTCGATACGACGTGGAAGTTCCGGGACATGATCGCGTTTCGTGATCAGGTCGTCGAGGAGAAGGGACACGAGCTGCTCGTCTTCACGAACCCCGACGGCATCGCTCAAAACATCAACCCTTTCGATCACGGCTCGAATAAGTACACGCAGGTCATGAAGACCGATGCGCTCAAGATGGCGCTCGATAAGTGGAAGTTCGACTGCGCCTTCGGCGGGGCGCGCCGCGACGAGGAGCGCTCCCGCGCCAAGGAGCGGATCTTCAGCTTCCGCGATCGATTCCACCAATGGGATCCGAAGAACCAGCGCCCCGAGCTCTGGAATCATTACAACGCCAAGATCAACCAAGGGGAGAGCGTCCGCTGCTTCCCGCTCTCCAACTGGACCGAACTCGACGTTTGGCTCTACGTATGGGTCGAGAACATCCCGGTCGTCCCGCTTTACTTCGCGAAAGAGCGCCCCGTGATCGATCGCGACGGAACGCTCATCATGATCGACGATGAGCGCATGCGCCTTGAGAGCGGCGAGACCCCCGTCGAGCGCTCCGTGCGGTTTCGCACGCTCGGCTGCTATCCGCTCTCTGGCGCGATTGAGTCGACGGCGAGCTCCGTGCCCGAGATCATCCAAGAGATGCTGCTTACCAAATGGTCCGAGCGCCAAGGACGCCTCATCGACCACGACGAGGAAGGCTCCATGGAGAAGAAAAAGCGGGAAGGTTATTTCTGAGTCTCGCGCTCGGAGAACAAGGAATTCACGATGGTCGCAGACTCCGAACTCATCCGGACCGATATCGAGGCCTACCTCGAGCGGTATCAAAATAAAGAGCTCCTCCGCTTCGTCACCGTCGGCTCCGTCGACGATGGAAAGAGCACGCTCATCGGGCGCCTCCTCCACGATACCGGCGGCGTCCCCGAAGATCAGCTCCAAGCTGCGCGTAAGAAGCTCGCAAACGGCGAAGTTGAGATCGACTTCGCCATGCTCACGGACGGCCTCACGGCCGAACGCGAACAAGGCATCACGATCGATGTCGCCTACCGTTATTTCTCGACGGATAAGCGAAAATTCATCATTGCGGACACTCCCGGGCATCTTCAGTACACGCGCAATATGGTCACAGGCGCCTCGACGGCGGATGTGACGATCATCCTCATCGACGCTCGTCTCGGCGTGCTCGAACAAAGCCGGCGCCACGCCTATCTCGCCTCACTCCTCGGGACGAAACACCTCGCGGTCTGCGTCAACAAGATGGACCTCGTCGGCTTCGATCCGCAGGTTTTCGACGCGATCCGAAAAACGTTCTCCGCCTTCACGGACGGGCTTTCGATCCCGGATGTGCGCTTTTTCCCGATCAGCGCGCTCAAGGGCGTCAACATCGTGCACCGCGGTGTGGAGGAGACGCCTTGGTACGACGGCCCGACCGTGCTCGAATATCTCGAAGCGGTGCCGGTCACGAGCGATTACGACTTTGATGAGTTCCGCTTTCCGGTCCAATACGTGATCCGCCCGAACCTCGATTATCGGGGGTTCGCCGGACAGATCGCGGCGGGCTCCATCAAAAAGGGCGATCCCATCGTCGTTCTCCCCTCGGGGAAACAGAGCACGGTTCGCTCGATCGACACCTACGACGGCGAGCTCGAGGAGGCCTTTGCGCCACAAAGCGTCGTGATTCGCTTAAGCGATGAGATCGACATCTCGCGCGGCGACATGTTGGTGCATCCCGATGCGCTCCCCGAGGTCGGACGCGCGGTCGATGCGCACCTCGTCTGGATGCATGAGACTCCGCTCGATACGCAAAAATCGTATCTCTTCAAGCACACAACGCAGACGGTCCGCGCCCAAGTCTCCGAGATCAAAGCGCGCATCGATATGCGCACGCTCGAGGAGGAGCCGGCGGAGACGCTCGAGCTCAACGACGTGGCCAAGGTGAGCTTTCAGCTCCATCGCGGCATCTACTTCGACGATTACGGCCTGAGCCGCGAGACCGGTTCGTTCATCCTTATCGATTCGCTCACGAATGCGACGGTCGCCGCCGGCATGATCCGCTCAAAGCGCGAGGCGCAGAACGGCGGGCTCGATGCGACGCTCAAAGAGCTCCGTGCGGGCTCGGGGCTTGATCCGAAGACGCAGGTGAGTCCGCGCGAGCGGAGGGAGCGACTCGGCCAGCGCGGCGCCACGATTTGGCTCGTCGGGCTTCCGGGCTCCGGTCGATGGACGCTCGCCTACGCGCTTGAGCGGCGTCTCTTTGACCAAGCCCGAGCGGCAACGGTCATCGATCCCACGGGCGAGGATCTCCGCTCGATGGTGAGTGCGGCGAAGGCCTGCACCGACGCTGGGCTCGTCACGATCTGTGCATTCCCCAGCCCGGAAAAGACCTCGCGACAGATGCTCCGCGAGCGCATCGGCGAAGATCGCGTCGTCGTCGTCTACGTGAACACCGATCCGGAGCTTTGCCGTGAGCGGCGGCCGGACGCTGATTTCTCGAGCTTCGAGCCGCCCGACAATGCCGATGTGACGGTCGCCCTCGATCGCGTCTCTATCGAAGAAGCGGTCGAGTTCATCGTGGACGCGCTCAAAAAGCGCGGGCAGTTCGAGGATGAGACGCCGAGGTTTTAAGACCGATGGGCGGGCAGGGGCGATCTTGCTCCTGTAAAGATGGCGCGCGATGGACTCTCCACGCGCGCTCTTTTCTTTGGGGCATGCGACGGGTGGCGAGATCGCTCGCTGCGCTCCCGCTCGCTCGGGTCAACGCTCCCTTTGCGCCTCCGGCTCTGCACGAAAGAAAAAGCGGACCTTCACCCCGCCGTGGTCGGTAAGGAGGGCAGGCTCAAGACCGGATCCCGCAAGTCTCGGGAGGCGCGCATCCGCCGCAACCATGGCCACCTTGAAGTCGGGCGGGAGCGTCCGGATGCGCTCGCCAAGCGCTTGGTAGAGCGGGATAAGCGCGCTTTTCTTGCCGACGCGCTTCCCGTAGGGCGGATTGACGGCGAGGAGCCCCCGCTGCGGCAACGGCTCCCGAAGGCCCGGCGCCTCGCCCAAAGGCGCGACCTCCATCTGAATCGCCTCGGCGCCGAGCCCCGCCCTTTTCGCGTTTCGGCGCGCAACCGTGACCGCCCCGCGATCGCGATCGCTGCCAAAGATCGGCGCACTCGACTCAAGCTCGAGCGAGATAAAGCGCTCCCGTTCCTCTTGAAGAACGCTCGACGCCTCGCTGAAGGCGGGGAGCTCCGTAAAGGCAAAATTGCGGTTTTTTCCAGGGGCGATGCGCCGCGAGAGGAGCGCCGCTTCGATCGGCAGCGTCCCCGCACCCATCATGGGATCGACGAAATGGCTCGCGCAATCCCATCCCGAAAGGACGATGAGCGCACGCGCCAGATCCTCACGGAGGGGCGCCTTCGCCGTCTCGAGCCGGTAACCGCGCTGATGAAGAGGAGCGCCCGAAAGATCGACCGCGACGGTCGCGCGGTTTTTGACGATGCGAAAATATAGAGTCCGCTCCGCCCCTCGCTCGAATTTCGCGCCGCTCCGATCGCTGGCGACGAGCGCGATGCGCGCCTCGATCGCACCTGTATGGTAGAGTTTCGAGGAGCGACTGAAGGCGCGGATGTCAAAACTCTCTCCGCTTCGAAGATAGAGCGCCCAATCGATCGTTTTGGCAAACGCCTCGAGTTCAGAGAAACTCATCAGGTGTCCGCGCGCGACGCGCAGGCGGATGGAGTGAGCGAGCCCAGCGCCGAGATGGGCTCGGACGATGCCTCGTAGATCGGAGGTGAAGCTCACGCCTCCCGCCTCGGCGCGCGCAGAGCGGAGTCCGAGGGCCCGGAGCTCCTTTTCGAGGAGCGGTTCGATGCCGGGGGCACACGCGGCAAAGAGGGAATGGCGCGGCGTTTTCATCCGCGCTCCTATAGCAGATGCGGCTCGCCATCTCCCCCATCTCGGTCCAGAATAAACGCGTGAACGATCTGGAAGCCATCGGAGGGCGGGAAGCGCTCGCTCGGATTTTGGACGATTTCGTCGATCGCGTCTTTGACGACATCATGATCGGCTTCTTCTTCCGAAATGCCGATCGGGATCGCATCAAGCGATTCGAGACCGAGCTCGCCGCCGCCCATCTCTCAGGAGGAGAGGAGCGCTATACCGGACGCCCCCTTCGCGACGCACATCGCGCACATCCCATCCTCGGTGGACATTTCGCTCGGCGCATCCAGATCATGCGTGAAACGCTCCGCGATCACGGAGTTCCCGAAAACATCGCCGCGCGCTGGATCGAGCACGAGGAGCGGCTCCGTCCACTCATCACCGCCGATCCCGACTCGAATTGCCGCGATCTCGAGCATCCGCATGGCAGTTGAGGTGCGAGACGGCCTTGTGCTCCGCTCGACGGCGGGTTTCATCGATATCGAAACCGAAGACGGGGTGGTCCACGCTCGCCTCCGCGGACGCCTGAAAAAAGAAAAACGGAGAACGGATCTCTGCGTGATCGGCGATCGGGTGAAGGTCCGGATCGAGGAGGGCATGGAGCCGACCGTTGAATCCGTCGAAGAGCGGCGCTCGGTATTTTCAAGGCAGCATCCCGGACGCGGGCCACATCAAGAAGACGTCCTCATTGCGAACCTCGATCTTCTCGTCTGCGTATTTTCAGTGAGCCTCCCACTCATGAAGCCAAGCCTCGTCGATCGCTTTTTGGCCATTGCGGAAGCGAACGACATGGAGGCCATCGTCGTCCTCAACAAAGCCGACGAGGATCCCGAAGGGCTCGAGGAATGCCTCGAGCTCCTCGAACCGCACCGGGCGCTCGGCTACGAGCTCTTTGTCACGAGCGCCGCCGACGGGCGGGGGATCGACGCGCTTCGGGAGCGCATCAAGGGTTCGATCAGCGCCTTCGTCGGGCCGAGCGGCGTCGGGAAAAGCAGCCTGCTCAACCGCATAGAGCCCGGCCTCGATCTCCGCGTCGGCGAAACCAGCGTCGTTGAGGGAAAGGGCCGCCACACGACACGCGTCGCCGCGCTTTTTCCACTAAGCGGCGGCGGGTACATCGCCGACACCCCAGGCATCCGCGAGCTCGCGGCCTTCGCTCTCGACGAGCGCTCCATCGCTCGAGCCTTCCGCGAGATCCGCGCGTACGAAGGCCGCTGCGCCTTTCGGAATTGCCTCCACCTCGAAGAGCCTCGTTGCGCCGTCGTCGCCGCCGTCGAAGCAGGCGAGATCGACGCCGGTCGCTACGATAGCTACGTCAAGATGCTCCTTGGGGAAGAGCGCCCCGATCGGCACGGAGCATAGCCTCAGCGGATCTTGTCGACGCGCGAGAGATCCCGCGTCATGTTCTTATGGTGCGCCTCGAGCGTACCTCCGCCGATCTCGAGAAGCTTCGCGTCGCGATAGAGACGTTCCACGTTGTATTCGCCCGTATAGCCATAGCCACCGAGCACCTGGATGGCACGATCGGCGACGTTCTTGCCCATCGCAGAGCAGAAAAGCTTCACGCCATCCGAATCGAGGCGATGTCCAGCCTGATCGAGCTTCATCGCGCCGGCCGTGAGGTAGGTATACGCGCGCCCGGCCATGTACTCGGCGTAGCTGTCGGCGATGTACTTTTGAATCTGTCCGTATTCGCGTAGCGGCCTGCCGAAGCTCTCACGCTCGCTCGCGTAGCGATTCATGATCTCGATCGATCGACGCGCGATGCCGAGGCTCATCGCAGCGAGTCCCAGCCGTTCGATCTCGAGGTTGCGCATCATGCAAAGCGTCGCTGAACCAATTTCGCCGACGATGTTGTCGCGAGGCACGACGCAATCCTCAAAGACCAGCTCGGCCGTCATCGAAGCCCGCATGCCCATCTTGTCTTGAATCTTCTGTCCGAGCTTAAAGCCCTCGAAGCCTTTTTCGACGATGAACATCGTGATGGCGTTTCGCGGCGCGCCCTCGAGGCGTGCGTAGACGAGGAAGACATCGCCGAGCTCGGTCTCATTGAGCGCGCCATTGGTGATCCACATCTTCGAACCATTGAGGATGAAGTGGTCGCCTCGTTCGCGCGCGGTCGTTCGGAGGCCCATCACGTCGGTTCCGGCCCCGGGCTCGCTCATGCACATCCCGCCAATCTTCTCGCCCGATGCGAGCGCAGGGAGCAGGCGCTCGCGCTGCTCATCGTTTCCGTTCACATAGAGGTTGTTCACGCAAAGAAGGGAGTGCGCGAGATAGGAGAGCGTAAAGGCAGGGTCGGCGGCCGAGAGCTCTTCGTGGACGATCGCGACGGCGACCGCGTCGAGCCCGGCCCCGCCAAGCTCGGGCGGGATGGTGAGGCCAAGCAGATCGAGCTCGCCCAACTTGCGAAAAAGCGGGAGGTTGAACTTTTCGTCTCGATCGTGCTCGAGGGCCTGCGGATCGACTTCACGCTCGACGAAATCGCGGAGCATGGAACGGAGCTGCTGATGTTCAGGGGTGGGTTCGAAGAGCTCGTACATAGACCGGTGGAGTAGCACTAAATCGCGCGCTTGAGAACTGACTTCCGGGTCAGACTATTTTCATGGAGACCGTTTGGCGAAGCGTGCCCTCACCCACCACTGTAGTGCGGGTTTGGTGAGACGCGGCGGCGCATTCGGGAGCCTTCGCGGCATTCTCTCGGCGCGCGCGATGCGAGAAGCGAAAATCCGCCGCCCCTAAGCGACGTCCCGAGCGCGCGTCGAATGACTTTCAAGCTGCGCGATGATCGAATCGGCGAGGAGATCGACGGCGATCTCGAGATCACCGATGCGCCGATCGACAATCGCCTCGATAAGGCCGAGCGTCATGCCGAAGATCATCTCGACGTGAATTTCGAGATGGGGAATGTCGCGATTGAGCCCGAGCGCACACAGATCGCTATAGAGGGCCCCGCGCACCTCATCCGTAAATTCGAGAAAGCGCTCCCCGAGCGGCGTATGCGGATCGCGACGGTAGCGGAGGTAGATCTCAGCGTAGCGCGGATCGTCGACGAGGGCGTTGACTGCCGTGGCGCACGCCGCCCGGACGGATTCGCGCGAGGGTCCGTCCATGACTTGCTCACGGATTGGCTGGAGGCGCCGAAAGATCGCATCGCTCAGCTCGGAGGCCGCCTTCTGGAGGAGCGTATTCATATCGGCGAAATGCACATAGAAGGTTGGCTGCGCCATCCCCGACTCCGAGGCGACCTTTCCGGTCGTAAGCGTGTGCAGCCCCGAGCGATGGATCAGTCGAATGGCCCCCCGCAGGAGCTTTTGATAGGTGCGCATTTTATTGGCACGTCTCGACATGGCCTCTCATCTCCTCCAAAAATCCATCGCTTCCGAGCCCGTTCGAATCTCACCTGACCCATCGGAAAAATCAACCTTAGACTTCAGAATAATGGGCCATTTTGCTTCGTTTTCCATGGATTTTAATGGATATACCCTTATCCAGTGACACCACTGTCACCAATGAAGGCTCTTGTCCTTGTAAGAATCCATTGCATGCAGACCGGTCCTCCTCTTGTATGCTTGGCCATCATGGACAGCGCCGACTCGTCGAACCTCGATCCCGCGCCGCGAAGCGCCTTTTATCCCATCGCCCGTTCGAGTGAACTGAAGAGCGCGCCGATGGCGGTCGAACTCTTTGGAACGCCGCTCGTGCTCTATCGGGACGCCACGGGACGGGCCGCGGCGCTCCTCGATCGGTGCCCGCACCGCAACGCTCCCCTCTCGATGGGCAAGGTGCGCACCGGCGAGATCGAATGCCCCTACCACGGCTGGCGATTCGACGGAGAAGGTCGCTGCAAGGCGATCCCGGGCCTTGTCTCGCTGGGCAAGCCCCTTCGCTTCCGCGTCCCCTCCTATGCCGCTGCCGAGTTGGATGGCTGGGTTTACGTCTACGGAAAGGCGGGCGAACGCCCCAACGGCCCTCCCCCGCGCTTCCCCTTCGCCGACGATCCCCGCTACACACGAGTGCATGCCGCGATCGTCGCCGAGGGAACCATCCGAGATTTTGCCGAGAACGCCCTCGACGTCCCGCATACAGCCTTCCTCCATCGCGGGCTTTTCCGGACGCAGAAAAAGACCCATCGCGTTGAGGTCGTCGTCCGCCGCTCACGCCATTGGGTCGAGGCGCAGTATATCGGCGAGCCGCGCCCCGAAGGATTGATCGGGCGTCTCCTCGCGCCAGGCGGAGGCGAGGTCGAGCATTACGATCGCTTCTTTTCGCCGACCACAGCGCAAGTCGAATACCGCCTCGGCGAGTCGAGTCATATTGTCGTCACCACGATGTTTACGCCACTCGGCCCTGAAAAGACGCTCTTTGCCGCCGAGGCCGCCGTGTGCCTGCCGTCAGGCATCCCGACGCGCACCCTCGCCCCGGCGCTCAAACCGCTTGCGATGCAAATCCTTGGGCAAGATCTCCGAATGCTCCGCATCATCAAGGAGCACAATCGACGCTTCGACGGGCCACGTTATGCCTCGACGGAGCTCGATGTGCTGGGCGCGCACATCGAAGCCATCCTCCGAGGGAGCGAGAACGAGGCTGAGGGGCCGTATGGCGATGAGCCCGTCGAGGTCGCGCGAGTCGAGATGGAGATCTAAGACTCAGCGCTCAGGCTCGGCGAGGATCTCGGCGCGCTCATCCTCGGTGATGCCCAGAAGGTAAAGGATGCGATCGAGTCCGCCGCGGCTGACGGAGGTGTCCGCGGCGGCTTTGAGCTTGGGTTTTGCGTGATAGGCGATGCCGAGTCCGGCCGCTTCGAGCATGGGGAGATCGTTTGCTCCATCCCCCACGGCGATCGTCTGATGCGGTGCGATGCCCTCGCGTTCGGCGATCTCGCGCAAAAGCGCGGCCTTCCGAACGGGCCCGATGATCTCGCCAACCAATCCGCCTGTAAGCACGCCGTCTCGGATCTCGAGCTCGTTGGCGTAGGCGTAGTCGAGCTTGAGCCGCTCCTTCAGTTTTTCGGCCGCGAAGGTGAACCCACCACTGATGACCGCCGTCCGG
This sequence comes from Sandaracinaceae bacterium, assembly GCA_012514415.1. Classification (GTDB taxonomy): domain Bacteria; phylum Myxococcota_A; class Polyangia; order Polyangiales; family Houyiibacteriaceae; genus JAAYBZ01. The sequence goes on along the minus strand of JAAZAH010000273.1, from coordinate 4,503 downwards.
AAGCCGAGCGCGCGGAGCACGCGGAGCATCTCCTCGGCGCCTTCCGTGATGGGAAGATCGTCGGCGATTGTGAGCGCGCGCGCTTCGCTGAGCCCCTTGAGAAGCCCAACGCGCTCACGGAGGCTCGCCTCGAAATCAAGCTCGCCAGCCATGGCTCTCGCCGTAATGTCGGCGACGCGATCGACCGCGCCATGAAGCCGCGCGAGCTCATCGATGCACTCCATCTGAATGAGCGTCGAGTCCATATCGAAGACGATGAGCCGCTTGGCTCGGCGCGTAAGCCGTTCACGCTGGAGCGCGATATCGAAGTCGGCCTCACCCGCCGCTTGAACGAGGGCGGCGCGGAGGCGGCGGGCTTGTTCCTCGCCCTCCGGAAGGCACGCAAGGACCTCGAGGCTCGTAAGCGCGCTTCGGCTGAGTCGCCGGATCTTTTCGATGTTTGCGCCATGCTCGGCGAGGAGCTGGCTGAGGAGATGCACGGTCCGCGCACCCAGGTTCTCTCCAATCGCCGTCACGGCATAGCGGGTCCCCTCAGCGCAGACACCACGGACGCGCGACTCGACGGCATCGACGCGGAGCGACATCCCAAGCTCAGCTGCACGCCGCTCGAGATCGCCGAGCAGCGCGGAGCTCGCATCGGTGGGCTCGATAAGGAAGCAGAGGGTCAGCCATCCGCTCAGGACGACCTGCTCGATATCGATGAGCGAGGCCCGATGCTCGCTCAAGATCTCCATCATCGCGGCCGTGATGCCGACATCGTCCGGACCGTGGACGGTGATGACAGCACGCGCCTGCGCGCTCTTTTCTCTCATGCTGCGCTTCATAGCAGCCTTCGGCGCTTTTTCAGGCGGACGGCGTGGAAATTTGCCTCGGAGCTCGAGGAAAGCGGGGTAGAGAGGGCGATTTTCGCTCATGGACTTACCTCAAGACGGTCTAGAGAGACGGATTGTAAACAAAAGCACGGCCGGGGAGTTACGTAAGAGGCGGCCCGATCGGGCCACTAGGAGCGCAAGAAGACATGCCTGTACTTCCACAGATGCGCTCTTCTCAAAACGCTCCTTCTCCCACTGCGAAAGCGAAGTGTTTCCAATGAAATCGGGAAGAACGCCCATTCAGCGCCGCCGCTAACCGGGGAGACCCAGCGCGAGCTCCTTCGGCGCGATGGCCTCTCGAAGCGCTTCCTTCCAATGACGCCCCTTGCCGACCAGCGCATGCGTCTCGGAGAGATCGAGCACGCTGAAGCGCGGTCGCCGCGCAAAGGTCGGATATTCCTCGCTCCGGCACGGCTCAATCCGCGCGCGGCCCCCGACGACCCCGGCGATTTCAAGTGCGAACTCATACCAGCTCGCCTCGCCTTCATCGCTAAGGTGATAGGTTCCGCTCGCGCCGCTCTCGATGAGCTGTAGACTTCTACGCGCAAGCTCAAGCGCGCTCGAAGGCCGACCGCGCTGATCGCTTACGACGCGGATCACGGGCCTTTCCGCGAGAAGTCGACGGATCGTGCTGACGAAATTGGTTCCCCACGGAGCGTAGACCCAGCTTGTGCGGACGATGAGGTGATCGTGCGGGAGAGCGAGTCGGACGCGCCGCTCTCCTTCGGCTTTGGTCCTTCCATAGGCCCCAATCGGCGCCACCGGCGCGTCCACCGCGTAGGGTTCGTTCGCTTCGCCATCAAAAACATAATCCGTCGAAAAATGGACGAGCTTCGCCCCGATTCCCGACGCGATAAGCGCGAGATCGCCCGGCGCGCGGGCGTTCACTTCGAAAGCGCGCGCTTCGTCGCGTTCCGCTCCGTCGACGTCGGTATAGGCCGCGCAATTGAGGATGAGATCGGGGCGCTCATCGAAGAGCCGTCGAAGCGTCTTCTTCTGGGTAAGATCGAGCTCGGAGCGATCGTAGACTCGGAGCGATTTGGCGATCGGCGCGAGGTGGTGGACAAACGCCCGTCCGAGGTTTCCGCCCGCGCCGAGGATGACGATCCGCTGATGTCTTAGCGTGCCCATGAACTACGCCTTGCGCTTTGGTTGAAGTTCGAAGCGTTCGATGGGGATCTCACGGAGGTAGGGGTGCGCTCGATCTTTTTCTGAAAGGATCGGGCGCTCGATGGGCCAAGCGATTCCGATATCGGGATCGTCGTAGCGGATGCCGATCTCGGCCTCGGGGGAATAAGGCGCGCTGCACGCGTAGCTGAAAATCGCTTCGTCGCTTAGGACGAGGAAGCCATGCGCAAATCCGGCGGGAATGAAGAGCTGACGGTGATTTTCTTGCGAGAGCCGCTCGCCGATCCACTGGCCGAAAGTTCGCGATGCGGGGCGAAGATCGACCGCCACGTCGAAGACCTCCCCAACGATGACCGAGACGAGCTTGGCTTGAGCGTTCGGATTTTGGAGGTGGAGGCCGCGGAGGACGCCCTTTTTCGAGCGCGATTGATTTGTCTGAACGAACTCTTGCTCGATTCCGGCCGCCCGATAGCGCGCTTGGTTGAAGGTTTCGAGGAAATACCCGCGGGCATCACCAAAAACCTTGGGTTCAATGAGGAGCAGACCGTCGAGCGAGAGCGAGCAGATTTTCATCCCGCCCTCTCGTACGCTCCCCGCGCGAAAAAGCTTTCTGACGCAACGCGTTACGAAATCTGCATTTTTGCTCGAGGGGGGAGATTTTTCACCCTTGATTATGATAGCCTGCACTCGACTGTGGCCCGGAGTCCAAGTGTGAGGGCCTCCAACCCCTTGGCGCGCTTGCGCCGTCAACAGTACTCACTTCCTAGGAGATCCACGTGACGCATCTCAGAAAACTCATCTTAATGGCCTTGCTTGCTCTCCCGCTCTCGCTCGCGGTGGGCTGCGGTGACGACGATCCTAACGGTGAAGACCCGCCCGACCCCACCGACCCCGGCAACGGCGTTCCGAACCCCGGAACCAAGGTTGACCTTGAGAAGCACTGCTCCGGCGGTGCGGAGGCTTGGAATCTCAGCCGCCTCGTCATCAGCGGCGAAGGCGTCACCTATGGCTTCAACCTCGACAAGCACGTGACTGGTGACAACGAAGCGAAGACGCCCGCGACCGGCTGCGGCATCGCGGATGGGAACCCCGAGGGCATCGACAACTCGCTTGCGGGTCTTCTCGATATGGTCGCCCTGCTCGGCAGCGACGAAGAAGAGGAGGTCGACATCAACGCGATCATCCAAGAGGCCATCGACAGCGGCTCCATCGAGGTCATCGCGTACATCCGGGGCTATGATCCCGACGGCGACAACGATGAGGTCGAGCTCACCCTCGTCATCAACGGCTATGAGTACGATGAGCTCGTCAATGTGAAGGGCACGGTTGAAGGCGGCAAGATTGTCGCCACGCTTGAGCGACTTCCGCTCACCCTCTCGGGCATCGAGCTCGACCTCGGTGAGGAGCCCGTTGAGCTGAACCTCACGATCAACATCTTCGATGTTAAGGTCGAGATCGACGAGCCGGGGAACGAGACGAGCGCCGAGGCGATGCTCGGCGGCGGCGTCCAAGTTGCCGGTGAAGGCGGCCTTCAGGCGGATCTCGAGAGCCTGATCAACGACCTTGGCTTTGGCGAGATGATCGACGAGCTTGGCGGCCTCGATACGCTTCTCGAGCTCTTCCTCGACCACAGCTCCGATGGCGCTTCCTGTGACTCGCTCACCGTTGGCGCGAGCGTGACGTTCACGTACAACAACGAGCTCTGCAACTGATGCTGAGGCGTCGCTGACGCGAAAAGAGCGCATCCCTTCGGGGGTGCGCTTTTTTTCTGCATAATGGATGGGTTTTCCTGAAGCTGCCGTGGGAAATGCCCTGCCCTCACGCCAAGATCTGCTAGGCTCCCCGATAAAGAAGAACGCCCATGACCAAACGCAAGCTCAACGTCTATAGCTCCCGTATTACCCAGCCGAAGAGCCAGCCGGCCAGCCAAGCGATGCTCCATGCGACCGGCCTCACGCGTGCCGATATGGACAAAGCCCAAGTCGGAATCGCGAGCGTTTGGTACGACGGCAATAGCTGCAATATGCACCTGAACGATCTCGCGGCGCTCGTTCGGAAGGGCGTTCAAGAAGCCGGACTCGTCGGGATGCGTTTCAATACAATCGGCGTCTCCGACGGCATCTCGATGGGGACGGATGGCATGAGCTATTCGCTCCAGAGCCGCGATCTCATCGCCGATTCGGTCGAAACCGTCGTCGCCGCGCAATGGTATGACGGCCTCATCACCATCCCCGGCTGCGATAAAAATATGCCGGGCTGCCTCATCGCAATGGGTCGCCTCAATCGCCCTTCGTTGATGATTTACGGCGGGACGATCCGCGCCGGCAAGAGCCCGAATTATCCGAAGCTCGATGTCGTGAGCGCCTTCCAATGCTACGGCGAATACCTGAGCGGCGCGATCGATGAAGAGCGCCGCCTCGAGATCATCGAGAACGCATGTCCCGGCGCCGGCGCCTGCGGCGGGATGTATACGGCCAACACGATGGCTTCGGCGATCGAAGCG
>JAAZAH010000272.1 GCA_012514415.1 Sandaracinaceae bacterium | reverse complement strand
GTTTCGGGGAGGCTTTTAGGGTTGAGAGAAGCGCGCACGTCGAGGAGAACGCCTCCCTCCTTGAGTTGACGGATAAGGCGCGCCTCGCCCTCTTCGAGAAACGCACGATGCGGGGTTGTGAGGATCAGGGCGTCGAGGGCGGGAACCGCGCTCGGTTCGATGAGAAGCTCACCATAGAGCGCTCGCGCCCTTTCCGGATCGGCGACAGGATCGACGACCCAAGGCCGGACTCCATAAGACCGAAGCTCCGAGACGAGATCGTGAACGCGGCTATTTCGGAGATCGGGGATGTTCTCTTTAAAGGTGATGCCAAAGACGCCGATGGAAGCCTCCCCGATGGAAATGCCGCGAGCAACGAGAAGTTTGAGGCATTTCTGAGCGACGAATCGCCCCATCGCGTCGTTGATGCGGCGACCGGCGAGGATCATTTCAGGATGATGGCCGAGCTGCTCTGCGCAGGCGGTGAGATAGTAGGGATCAACCCCAATGCAATGACCGCCAACAAGCCCCGGCTTGAACGGGAGGAAGTTCCACTTCGTCGAGGCAGCCTCGATCACATCGCGCGTCGGGATACCCAGTCGATCGCAGATCAACGACAGCTCATTCATCAGCGCGATGTTGAGATCGCGCTGGGTATTTTCGAGGAGTTTCGACGCCTCCGCCGCTTTGATGGAGGACGCCCGATGAAGTCCAGCTTTCGCTGCGCCACGGTAGATCTTCTCGACGCGATCGAGCGCAGCCGGCGAGGAGGCCGCGATCACTTTCACGACATCGGAGAAGCTTTTTGCAGCATCCCCCGGATTGATCCGCTCGGGCGAATAGGCGAGCATGAAGTCCTCATTGGCACGAAGCCCCGAACGTTGCTCGATGATGGGCGCACAAAACTCCTCGGTGATTCCCGGATACACGGTAGATTCGACGATGACGAGCGCGCCCTTATCGAGCCACTCACCCACGGTCTCGCAAGCCGCGCGCAAAAAGCCGAGATCGGGTCGTCGCGACTCATCGATCGGTGTTGGCACTGTGAGGATGAAGCAGGTGACGCCGTTGAGCACCGCGGGATCCGAATCGAAGCGAATGCCGCTCGAAAGAAGGTCGGGTTCGGCGACCTCGCGCGTTCGATCGATGCCCCTTTGGAGCTCGTCGATCCGCTTCCGATCGTGATCGTAGGCGCGCACCTCGAGGCCGCTCCGGGCGAGGGCAACCGCGACGGGCAGTCCGACATAGCCCATGCCGAGGATGCCGACGATCTCATGGACCGACTTCACATTCATCCTTGACTCAACCGAGTACGGTTTGGAGGCGCTCCGCCGTGATGCGGTAGCTTTCCTCGGCCTCGGCCCGGAAATTTCCGAGCGAAAAAAGGTTCGCTCGCGAACGCGGTGATTCGATCACGCGGCGCCCGAGGAGCGCTCCGGGAAGCTCGCGTCCAAGCGAAGGAAGGATGCGGTGGATCAAGGGATCATGCCCGTCTCGCCAGCGATCGTAGGCCCTCACGCCCACCCGATCGCAGACGCCCCCGTCGACGCAAAGCTCGCCATCGACCGCGATGGGCTGAAAGACGCGCGGGATCGCGGAGCTCGCAGCGATCGCCTGTGGCAGCGGTCCGCTTGTGATGAGGCGATGCGCTCCACGGGCATCGGTTACACCGACGGCAAAAGGAAGTTCGAGCTGATCGAACCTTGCCGGAACATGAGCCTCGAGGAATTCGACGAGACGACCCAGCGAAAACAGACCACGGAGCGGATTCCGTGCGAAGCCGAGGCGCAGGATCGGTCGCCGAAATTCCTCGATCATCGCTTCGATCGCGTTCACCGAATGCCCCGCCGCATAGAGCCCGCCGATCACGGCGCCGGAGCTCGTACCGAGGACGGCTCCCGGCGCGAGCCCTGCTTCCTCGACACCGCGCAAAAATCCGAGATGCCGCGCGAAGCCTAAAAATCCACTTGAGAGGATCAGATCGACGCGCGGCGACTCGCTCACGACGCAGGCGCCTCTTCCCAAATCACCTTCTGGCGGGAGGCCGCCCAGCGCTCGGCATTGCCGAGGTAGCGATCCTCAACCGCCGAGCGGCGGAGCTTCATCGTCGGGGTGAGGAGCTCGTTCTCGATCGTCCACTGCTCGTTGACGATCGTCACGAAGCTGAGCTGCTCGTGCGGATCGAGCTTCGCGTTCACCTCATCGACATGCGCGAGGATCTGTGCTTCGATCTCCGCCTTCTCGGGACCCTTTACGCGGCGCTGCGCGTCCTCTGTCAGCACGATCATCGCGAAGGGCTGCGGGAAGCCCGATCCGCTCACGCAGGCCTGCTCGATGAGCGGATGGGTGAGAAGCTCGGACTCGATGGGCGCGGGCGAAACGTATTTCCCCTTGCTCGTCTTGAAGATTTCCTTGACCCGCCCCGTGATGCGAAGGCGACCCTCGGAGTCAATCTCGCCGCGATCGCCCGTCTTGAAGAAGCCGTCTTCGGTGAAGGCTTCGCGCGTCGCCTCTTCGTTCTTGTAGTAGCCCATCATGGCCGTCGGGCTCTTGATCTCGATCTCGCCGATCTCGCTGATCCGCGTCGTGACGCCCGGCTGATCCTTGCCCACATAGCCGACTCGGATATCGTCGAGCTCGTTCGCATGCGAGTACGAGAAGTTCTCGCTCATCCCGTAGCCCTCACCGAGCATCAGGCCGAGCTTACGGTACCACTCGATGAGCTCGGGCGGCGTAGGCGCGGAGCCCGTTCCCGCGACGACCACCTGATCGAGACCGAGTCCCTCAAGGACCTTCTTGCGGATGATCTTATTGATGATGGGGATCTTGAGGAGGAGATCGAGGCGCTTCGGCGGCATCTTCTCGAAGACACCGGCCTGGAACTTGAGCCAGAGCCTCGGGACCGAAATGAACGCCGTGGGCCGCGCGCGCCTAAGGTCCTCGACGAAGGTATCGAGGGAGTCTGCGAAATAAAGAGGGAAGCCAACGACAATGCTGGTCGCCTCGACGCAGGCGCGCTCAAAGACGTGCGCGAGTGGAAGGTACGAGAGCATCCGGCTCTCTTTGGTGAGCTCGAGCGTTTTTGCGAAGCCCTCGCCACCGATACGCATCGCCTCGAAGCTCAGCATGACGCCCTTCGGCGTTCCGGTGCTTCAAGAGGTATAGACGATGGTGCCGAGCGATTTGGGATCGCGCTCCGGCTCGCCCTCGAGCGGCTCGGTCCGCGCGACAATGTCTTCCCACGCCTCCGCGCCGCTCTTCGGTCCAAGGGGCGTCTCGATCATGGGAAGTGCCTCGGGGACGCCGTCCTTCATGATGTGCCAATCGTCGAGCTTACCGACGAAGAGCAACTTCGCCTCGGAGTGGTCGAGGATGTAGCGAACGCTCGTATCCGTTAGCGTCGGGAAAATGGGAACCGTGACATGGCCCGCCATCCAGATGGCGATATCGGCCATAATCCACCAAGCCGAGTTCTTTGAGCAAAGGGCGATATTGCTGCCCTCGGGGAAGTTCAGGCTCTTCAGATGCGCCGCCATCCGGCGGATCTCGTCGATCGCCTCGCCAAAGGTATACGTCTTCAGCGTTCCATCACCCATCGGCTACGTGAACCAAAGATCGTCCTTACGCTCCTTCTCGAGCTTGTACACATAACTCAGTAGTGTTCCCTGATTCGACACGCTGGGTCTCCTTTACCTATCGTCCGCCGTCTTAACTTTAGGATAAAATTCCACTTGACGCAGCTAATCCATGTACGCTCTAGGCCCGCACCGATCAACGCCTTTTCATGAAGAAGCGTGAACCAAGCGTGGGAAAAGCGGATGTATCAACTGTGAGCTCTGGCGCACGCATCATCATTTTTCTTCAAGCGCGATCCTCCTCCTCGCGTCTGCCGATGAAGGCGCTTCTTCCCATCGGCGGAATGCCCCTCGCGCTCCTTGTGGCAAAACGGGCGATGAATCGCGATCGTCCGCTCCTTCTGACCACCAGCGACGAGCCGAGCGACGATGCGCTCTCCGCCCTCTTCAAAGGCGAAGGCATCGAGGTCTTCCGCGGTGATCTCGACGATCCCCTCGCACGCTTCGAGGCTGCCGCTCGGCCGCTCCGCGATGACGATTGGATCATTCGCATCACGGGCGACAACCCCTTGCCGGACGGGGAGCTCCTCGAGAGGCTCGTTCGGGAGAGCGAAGCGCGAACACTCGATTATCTCCGCATCGATGCCGAGCGCTCGCGCCTTCCATACGGCGTATCGGCCGAGATCTTTCGGGTAGAGCGCCTTCGAGAGGCGGCTCATTTTGCCGTCGACCCGCACGATCGTGAGCACATCACGCCTTGGATTCGCCGCGCCGTGGGCGATGCGACACTCCACCCGACGACCCACCTCGCGCCGGCGGAGAAGGAAAGAAACGCCGTCGATCGGAGCCCGCTTCCGCACCCAGGCGCACTCCGCGCGACGATCGACTCTGCAAGAGACTACGAACGCATGCTCCGCGTCTTTCAAGGGATCGACGATCCGGTCGCAGCTTCGCTTGACGAACTCATCGAACGCCTTCGCGAGATCGATCTCGCCGCGCCCCGTGTTCTCCTCCCGCGTGATCGCCCACGCCTCATGCTGGGGACCGCACAACTCGGCCTCGATTATGGCATCGCCAACCAAACCGGGCGCCCCAATCGTTCGGAATGCCGCGCCATCCTCGAGACAGCATTTCGAGCGGGCGCAAGTGGGATCGATACCGCGCGCGTGTATGGCGATGCAGAAACGAGGATCGCAGAGGTCTTTTCCTCGGATCCCGCACTCGAGCTCCCCATCGCGACCAAGATTGCGCCGCTTAATGAGCAGCCAAGCGCACGGAGAGGAGATACCGACGAAGCGCTCGCGTTGCGCGCCGAGCTGAGCCTCTTTCATTCACTCCACGCGCTCCAAAAGCCACGGATCGAGAGCCTCCTATTTCATCGTTTTCATGATCTCGAGCGCCTTGACGGAGCCGGACTCGAACGGTTTCGGGCCCTTCAGCGCGACGGCTATTTTCGGCACCTCGGCGTCTCGGTTCAGTCGCCCGAAGAAGCCTTTGCGGCGCTTCGATACGAAGCGATCGGCGAGATTCAATTTCCAATGAACCTCCTCGATGCACGCTTCGATAGCTTCGTCCGGGAGGCTTCGACGCGCCCGCAGGTCAAACTGGTCGCCCGGAGCGTCTTTCTTCAGGGTCTCGTGCTGATGAGGGAGGGAGCGCTCCCCCGCATGGCGGGAGCCTCGGAGGAGGTGTTACGCGCTGTCAGCCAAAAACTCGATGAAGCCGTTGAGATGACGCGCTCCAAGAGCCGCCTCAACCTCGCCATACGTTTCATGCGGGCATTTTCGCGAATCGACGCGCTGGTGATCGGCGCCGAGACGCGCGCTCAGCTCGAGGAAATCCTCCTCGCTTTTTGCGAGCCGCCGCTCAGTCTGTCGGAGGTGAAGGCGCTCCGCTCACATTTTGGGCGGCTTCCCGAGAGCCTTCTCGATCCCTCGAAATGGAAAATCTCCGAAAATCCGGCGGCTGCAACGCGTCAAAGGAGCGAGCGATGAGCGTCGAAAAGTACTTCAGCCTCGAAGGTCGCGTTGCGCTGATTACGGGCGCCTCTGGTTATCTCGGTGAGGCCATGAGCGAGGCGCTCGCGGAGGCCGGGGCAATGGTCTATCTCGGCGGACGCGATATCGCGCGGCTCGAGGCTCTCGAGAAGCGATTCATCAGCGCGGGCTACCGGGTAAAAGCGCTCGCCTTCGATCTTCGAGACGAGGGCAAGATCGAGGACGCGGTACACGAAGCGGGTGAAGAAGCCGGGCGCCTCGATGTCCTCGTCCATAACGCACACCGACCGCGCTCAGGCGCCTTTCACGCATCCGAGCGCGCGGATTTTATCGAAGGCATCGAGCTGAGCGTCGTCTCCGCCCATCGCCTCCTCCACGCCGCCCTTCCCTATCTTCGTCAAGCGCGCGCGCGCGGCGGCTCCCCAAGCGTCATCCACATCGCGTCGATGTATGGGATTGTAAGCCCCAATCCGCTCAACTACGACGCTCCCGAACTCCAGAATCCATCGTTCTACGGCGCATCGAAAGCCGCCCTCCTTCAGTTCACGCGCCACGCCGCCGTTCATCTGGCGAAAGAGTCCATCCGCGTCAACGCCCTATCACCCGGTGCTTTTCCGCGGCCCGAGGCACCGAAGGCGCTCGTCGACCGCCTCTCGTCCCAAATCCCGCTCGGCCGCGTCGGCAGCCCCGACGAGCTCAAGAGCGCGATCCTCTTCCTCGCTTCGCCCTCCTCGAGCTATCTGACGGGTGCGAACCTCGTCGTCGATGGCGGCTACACCATCGTCTAGGGCTTTTCGATGCTGGCTACCGGCCAAGGACGCCGCGTGCTAGTCTCCTCTTACCTCTTCCCCTTTTCCCCTTCGCAAACGAGGCGAGCCATGAGCCCCATCTTCGTCTCTCAAGAGACCATCGATCGCTGGTTGACTGAAGATCGGATCGATGTCGAGGGCGAGCGCATCACGCTTAAGCCCTACGGCCTCGCGGTCGAGCTCGTACCCGCGGTGCACCTCGTCCAAGAGGTGGCCGGTGGCGGCGATGAAAAAGCTTGGCTTGGAAAAGTGAAGTCCATCCAAGAAATCGAGGGCGAGGGAGGTGAGCACGATCCTGGCTCGGTCATCCTCGGCGAGTCCGCCTATGAAGTCGTCGAAGGCTTCATCGGGAGGCTCGCAGGCAGTACCGATCCGGGGCTTGCGGAATCGGCCCGTCGAACCCTAAGCCAGATCACGCCTAAAGATGGGCTCGAAGCGCTCGCACGCCATCTCGTCATCTCCTGAAACCCGCCATGTGGGTATCTGCCTTCTTCATCATCACCATCGCGCTCTACCTGACGGCGTGGACTCTCGAGCTCGCGAGCGTCTTTCGTCCGTATCGCGGTGCGAGAAAACTTTCAGCCATCCTCGTTGGCGGCGCCGCTTGCGCTCATCTCGCATACATCGCATTCGAGTACTACATACATAGGCATTCTCCACTTGCCGATCTGAACGGTTCGCTCGCTGCGCTCAGTCTTGGCGTCATCGTGGCGCTTCTGCTCATTCAGCAGCGGAAGAAGATCCCCTCACTCGGCATCTTCATCATCCCGATCACGCTCGTCTTCCTCTTGGGAGCGGCGCTCATTCGCGGCGTCGCGGAGGTCCCCGAGCGGGTCGCCTCCGCCCTCCTTCAAGTGCACATCGCCTTCAACGTCTCGGGACTCATCGCGTTTACGCTCGCCGCAGCGGCGGCCCTTGCGTACATCGTGCAGGAGCATCTCCTTCGAAAAAAGCGCATCGTCGGCGCCTTCCAGCAGCTTCCGAGCCTCGAGGTGCTCGATAACGTGAGCGCGCGCGCCTCGCAGATCGGTTTTCCCCTTCTCACCGCAGGCGTCATCACCGGCGCGGTATTCATCACACGCGCGGGAAGTGGCGCGTTTTGGGGCTCAACCCAAACCATCGGGATCCTCACTTGGATCGTCTTCGCTTTTGTGCTCGTGCTTCGCCTCGTCGGAGGCTATCGCGGAAAACGCGCGGCGCTCGGCACGCTCATCGGCTTCGCGTGCGGGGTGTCGGTGCTCGCCGCATACGCCCTCAGGATTGGAGGAGGCGTATGAGCGATGAGCTCTTTGTCCTCGGCCTCTCACATCATACAGCGAAGGTCGAGCAGCGCGAGCGGCTCTCGACATCGATTCAGTCGGTCGGAGAGGAGCTGAGGCGCTTATTGGAGAGCGAAGAGATTCGCGAGGCGGTCCTCGTCTCGACGTGCAACCGGGTGGAGCTCTATGCGCTGAGCAGTCCTGCCGGCGTCGAAAAGGCGCGCTCGTACCTCCTCAATCGCGGCGGAGACGATCTTCTCCCGCATCTTTACGAAAAGCGCTCCCGCGATGCGGTTCATCATACGTTTCGGGTCGCCTCAAGCCTCGACTCGCTCGTCGTCGGAGAGCCGCAGATCCTCGGTCAGCTCAAGGAAGCTTTCGACGCGGCGACCGAGGTCAAAGCCGTCGGGCCCTTCCTCTCGCGCCTCTTTACCTCGGGTTTTGCTGCGGCCAAACGCGTCCGTTCCGAGACCGCCATCGCCGAAGGGACGGTCAGTGTGAGCTCGATCGCGTGTGAGCTCGCTGAGAAAATCTTTGGCCAGCTCGAGGGGAGACGCGCGCTTCTCATCGGAGCGGGCGAGATGGGTGAAAGTGCCGCCAAGACCCTCGCAAAGACGGGCGCAAGCCTCGTCATCCTGAACCGAAGCGTCGAGCGGGCCGAAGCACTCGCCCGACAGATCGACGGAGCCGGACGAAGCCTCGACGCCCTCGTCGAGGAATTGCTCAAGGCGGATGTGGTGATCAGCTCCGCCGCAAGCCACGGATATCTCCTCGACGAGCACCTGATGCGCGACGTGATCCGCGCACGGCGACATCGCCCACTTTTCCTCATCGATATCGCGGTGCCGCGCAATATCGATCCGCGCGTCGGCGATTATGACGGCGTCTTTCTCTACGACGTCGACGATCTCAAGAGCGTTGCGGATGAGAACCTCGCCAAAAGGAGGCGTGAGACTTTGGCCGCTGAAAAAATCCTTGAAGAGGAGGTCGAATCCTTCCTCGAGTGGAAGCGTGGTCTAAGCGTGAAACCGACGATCATCGCGCTTCGCAGCCGCTTCGAGCGCATCGTGCGCGATGAGCTCAGCCGCACGCTGCCGCGGCTTTCAAGTGTGAGCGAGGAGGATCGCAAGCTGCTCGAACGGATGAGCGCGTCCATCGTCAATAAGCTCCTCCATCCGCCGCTCAAGGAGTTGAAGGATGGAGCCGAAGATCCCGCCCTTCTCGAAGCCGTGCATCGCCTCTTTGCGCTCCAAGTCGAAGGAAACGACGAAGGCGAGGAGGATGGCGAGAGTGTGAGCGAGCCGAAAAAGAGCGGCGCCTTTGCTGCACTTCAGCGCCTTCGCATCGCCTCGTCGGAGGGCGATCACGGATGAAGTTGCGCATCGCCACCCGCAGGAGCGCGCTCGCTCTCACTCAGACCCGCTACATCGCCGGAGAGCTGAAGAAGCGCCGGCCCGAACTCGAGATCGAAGAAGTCACGGTCGAGACGCGCGGCGATAAAGAGACGAGTCGCCCGCTCGCAGCGATCGGGGGGAAAGGGCTCTTCGTCAGCGAAGTCGAGGCTCTCGTCGTCGAGGGAAAGGCCGACATCGCGGTCCACTCGCTCAAGGACGTTCCTGGCGACACCGATCTTCCGGAAGGCTTTGATCTCGTCTGCTTTCCGAAGCGCGAAGATCCGCGCGATCTGTTGATCACGCCGGATGGGCGCGATTTCGATGCGCTACCCGAGGGCGCGGTTGTGGGGACCACCTCACTTCGGCGCGAGGCGCAGCTCCGTGAGCGCCGGCCGGATTTGCAGATTCGGACCCTCCGCGGCAATGTGCAGACCCGGCTTTCGCGCCTCGACGCAGGCGAGTTCGACGCCATCATCCTCGCGGCCGCGGGCATCCGACGGCTCGAGCTGGACCGCGAGCGAAAATTCGTCGCCCTACCCGTCGAGTTCTCCCTTCCCGCCGTGGGACAAGGTACGCTTGGGATCGAGGCGGCCGTCGACCGAAGCGACGTGCTTGAGCTTCTCGCTCCGCTCGAATGTCCAGGCACGCGCATCGTCACCGAAGCCGAGCGCCGTTTTCTGCGGCGTATCGAAGGGAGCTGCCGCGCAGCGATCGCCGGGCATGCCCGGCTCGATGAAGCGCGAGGTGTGCTTCGCATCGACGGCTATGTCGGCGATCTCGTCGGTGGTCAATCGCTCCGCGCGAGCCTTGAAACCGCGCTCGGAGAGGATCCGGTGGAGGCCGCGCGCCTGCTCGGCGAAAAGCTCGCAGAGAAGCTGATTGAGGCCGGCGCTCCTTCGCTCATGCGCAAGGCGGAGGCAGCGGTCAAAGAACGCGAGGCCGCCCTCGACGAGCGTTTTCGCCCCCGCTGAGTGCGCCTATCTCAACGCCCGGCGAACGGACCGAGCCCGAAGAAAGATGGCCATTCCGCACGCCTCGTTTGAGGCTCAATTTGTGTCGAGGATGCGCTTGATGCCGAGCTTTGTCCGCTCGAGAATCGCATCGCGCGCGACGCCGCCGCCCAGCGAGGCGAGGTAGAACTGTTCGCCGCAAATGCGAAGCGGACGAATGGCGATCTCGCCTCCTTCAAGGCTCGGCAGATCGTGGGGCGGAATGAAGGTCTGCCCGAAGGCTTGGGCCATGGCGCCAAGTTCTTCGCAGAGCCCCTCCGCACCTGCGCTTGCGACGAGGAGTCCGCCATCGTCCGCCACAACGAGGGCGTCCAGACGGCCACGCTCGCGACTGTACTCAAGCTGATATCGAAGGGCCATCGCGCACTCTTCGCTGCGCTTTCCACGTCGTTCTTGGATGATTCTCTTCATTTCACTGCCTTTTTGAGGACGGGGATCCGATGTAGGACATAAGAATACGTTTCCTTATCTAACCCTCCAAATTTTTTGCAGCTCATTTTGTCTCTCGTGGGCGCCGCCCCGCTTCGGAGGGGAACGAACCCCCATATATGCTACGGTGCGCCGTCATGAGTCTCCTCGAGATCCTTCGTTCGCATCGTGTCGTCGTCACCGTCGGGAGCGGCGGCGTCGGGAAAACCACCAGCGCCGCGGCGCTCGCGGTCCACGCCGCGCTCGAGGGAAGACGCGTCCTCTGCCTCACCATCGATCCTGCCCGGCGCCTAGCCAATAGCCTCGGTCTCAGCGAGATGACGACGAGCGAGCAAGAGGTGCCGAAAGAGCTCTTCGCCGCTCACGGGCTCGAATTGAAGGGTTCGCTCTCGGCGATGATGCTGGATACGAAAAAGACCTTCGATCAGCTGATTCACAATCTCGCCTCGGATGCGGAATCGCGCGATCGCATCCTCAATAACGAGATCTACCAATATGTGAGCAACTCCCTCGCTGGGACGCAGGAGTACATGGCGATGGAGAAGCTCTTCGAAGTGCGGAAAGATCCCTCTTGGGATCTCATCGTCCTCGACACGCCCCCCACAGCGAATGCGCTCGATTTCCTGGACGCTCCTGAACGTCTCATCGGCACCATCGATTCACCGGCAACGCGCTGGTTCATCCAAGCGTTCGAGACGAGCGATCGCGGCGCCTTCGGTGCGCTCTTGAGCAAAGGCGCCTCATTGGTCCTCTCCGGCCTCGCAAAATTCACGGGCGCTGAGTTCCTAAAACAGGTCGCCGAATTCATCGCCGGCCTGAACGATCTCTTCGGCGGATTTCGCGCACATGCCACCGAGGTCTCCGAAGCGCTCCGAAGCGACGACGTCGCCTTTGTCGTGGTGACGAGCCCGCACCCCCTCGCCATCCGTGAGGCGGTCTTCTTCAGTGATCGCCTGAAAGAAGCCGGGATGCGCCGCGATGGAGTGATTGTGAACCAAGTCCACGAGCTCCTTCCCGAGCCCGAACCCGAGGCGGATGAGCTTGCGCGGATGGTCGCGCCACATCTCGAGCGCTCGCGCTTTTCGCCCGAGGAAGCGGTCGAGCGGATGTTCACCGCGCTCGACGATGAGCGGATGCGCGCGGTCGCCGATCGGGTCGAGACCGATCGCCTCCGCTACCATCTCGGTGAAGAGGTGAACTTCGTCGAAGTGCCGGCATTTGAGGAAGATGTCCACGACCTCCTCGCGCTCCATCGGGTGTCGAAATACTTGACCGGCGAGCTGAGCTCGGCACTCTGAGCTCATGCACACAGCGAAATCGGTCGCAATCATCCTCGCCGCAGGTCAGGGGAAGCGGATGCGCTCCGCGCGCCCCAAGGTACTCCATGAGCTTCTCGAGCGGAGCATGATCGCATGGGTGGTCGACGCGACACGCTCGTCCGGCGTGGACGAGATCATCGTCGTCGTCGGGCATGGCCGAGACGAGGTCGAGGCCGAGCTGCGGCGCCTCTATGGCGAGCACGTTCGGACAGCCGTTCAGCAGAAGCAGCTTGGCACAGGGGATGCCGTACGAGCCGCGCTTCCCTTGATTGGAGACGAGACGGATCGAGCGCTGATCATCAACGGCGACTGTCCGCTCATCGAAGCGGAGGCACTTCGCTCGCTTCTTGAAATTCGCGCCGAGCTCGCCCTGCTCACCTCAACGATCGACAACCCTCATGGCTATGGCCGCATCCTCCGCGATGCGTCGGGTCGGGTGGTTGGGATCCGCGAAGAGAAAGACTGCTCGGAATCCGAAAGGGCGATCTCGGAGGTCAATCCGGGTGTTTATCTCGCCTCGATCCCCTTTTTGCGGCGGGCGATCGCGGCGCTGTCAAACGAAAACGCCCAAGGCGAGTATTACCTCACCGATATCGTTGGAATGGCCGAAGGCGGCGCCGCCAGTTTGAGTCATCCCATCGATCGCCTCCTCGGTGTCAACGATCCTCTCGAGCTTTCACGCGCCGAGACCGTGCTCCTTCGTGAGCGCCGAGAGCGTCTCATGCGCGAGGGGGTGAAGATGCGGCTCCCCGAGACCGTCTTCGTCTCGGCCGAGTGCGAGGTCGAAGGTGGCGCGGAGCTTGGTGCGAACGTCGAGCTGCGCGGGCGAACCATCGTCCGGAGCGGCGCCAAGATCGACTCAGGCAGCATCCTTCTTGACGTCGAGGTCCTCGCCGACGCCTACATCAAGCCCTATACGGTGGCCGAAAAAAGTGTGATCGGTGAGCGCGCCGAAATCGGCCCATTCAGCCACCTTCGACCCGAAACCGAGATCGGCGAAGGCGGGAAGATCGGCAACTTCTGTGAGACCAAGAAGACGCTTCTCGGCAAGGGCTCGAAGGTCAACCACCTAAGTTATGTCGGCGACGGGGAGATCGGCGAGGGCGTGAACATCGGCGCAGGGACGATCTTCTGCAATTACGACGGCGCGAGGAAACAGACGACCGTGATCGGTGATGGCGCCTTCATCGGCAGTGACTCGCAGCTTGTCGCTCCAGTTCGCGTCGGGAAAGGCGCGTACGTGGCATCGGGGACGACGGTCACTCGCGACGTCCCCGACGATGCGCTCGCCATCGCGCGCGCCAAACAAGAAAATCGCGAGGGTTTCGCGGCTCGACTTAGGCGACGCAACGACTCCGCTAAAAATTCACCGTGAAGAAGAGGCTCCCTAGGCCCGGCGTGATATCCCAATCCGCCCGCTTCACAGTGCGGAGTGGGGGGAGCGCAAAGCCCTCGCGACCAAAACAGCCGATGACGCGGTACTGCTCATAGGCGCGAATTGCCGCGCGCGGCTGGGTGAAGATTCGCCCCTGCACGACGACCAGCG
Organism: Sandaracinaceae bacterium; assembly: GCA_012514415.1. Lineage (GTDB taxonomy): Bacteria > Myxococcota_A > Polyangia > Polyangiales > Houyiibacteriaceae > JAAYBZ01. The sequence continues at coordinate 33,500 of JAAZAH010000272.1, read as the reverse complement.
GGAGGACGAACGCTTGGGCAAGCGTAAGCGCATCGTGATCACGAACCGTGAGATAGGTGCCTGTGCCGATGGCCCATCCGATGCCCGCCGCGTGTGCATGCGCCCCTTTTCCTAGGATCTGCCGCTCCGAAGAGCGCTCGAGGAGCGTAACGGCGCGGTGAAGTTTGGTGCGCTTTTCCTCGACCGTATTCGCGGGCATCTTCCGGAGCTTTCGCGGTGCATGCGCCGACGTCATTGCGAGGATACTCATCTGACCGGTGGTGAAGGTCGCGCCTACCGCATTGATGAACATGCGCTCCCGGAGCATCCGATACTCGTTCTGCGTGGGCTGATCGGGGATCGCGAAGAAGGCGACAGCGTGCGAAATGGCCGCGGCGCCCATCACGGAAAGCCAGCCCCACCACCAAATCTTGGAATAGCGTTCGTGCTCGGCAAAATGGCGCTCGATCCAGCGGAGGCGATAGTCGATCTCGTACTCGCTGAGATCGTCGATGCACTCATAGGGATCGTTCGCGAGGGCGCGAGGCGGGGCGGTGGCGAAGGCGATGAGAAGCACCATCGCGATGGGCATCGCGAGGCGCGAGAGGGCGTTCTTAGGCACGATCGAGACGCTTCTTATTCAACTGCAATGGGGATGCGCTCAAGGGGGGAACCCGCATCGACGCGGGTGAAGAGCTCTAGCTTATGCGTTCCCGGCTCAATATCGAACGGAATTCGTAGCGAAAATTGGGCAAAGCCTCGTTCGTCGCTCGATGCATGAGCGAGTGAGGTCCCGGTCACCCCGAGCATCAAGGGCAGATTGCGGGCGGGTGCGCCGGATGAATCCGTGATGAGGAAGGAGACTCGAAGGCGATCGCCGCGATACCCAACGAGCCGCGCGCGCTCGAGCGTGGCGCGATAAGTGGAGCGAGTGTATGCGTTCTCGAGGCCATTTTGCACGCCTCCGAAGCCATTAGCGGTCCGTGACTCGCCGCTTTCCTGCGGAATGGAGCCCCGCCGCATGCCTTCGAGATAAGCTGCGGGCTGGGGGAAAGGATCGGGATTCTGCGGGCGGTATATCGAGTCCGGGCGGAGACCGTGGCCCTCGACAAACGCCGTCGAGCCGCCAAGCTCGATCCGCATGCTTTGGACCGGTTGCGCTTGTGTGAGGGTCTCGACGCGAAAGTCGATCTCGACAAAAGCATGCGCCTCGTTCTGGACGTAGCGAGTGGGGATGCCGAGGGCGAGCGCGGTGATCATGAAAGCATACGCACGATGCCGACAGATTCCATAGCCACCCCGCGCAAGGGAGCCATAGATCGAGCCGCCGTATTCCACCTGCGTCTCGCCTTCGATGAAGGCGCGAAAGTACTCGACGAGCACATCGAGCGCTTCTTTGAGGGAGTGGTCGCGCGAAAGGCCGAGCTCGGAGGCAAACGCGAGCGCTTCGGCCTCGAGTTTGGGAGGAAGCGCGCTCACGGGGAGGTCGAGCCGTTTGAGCGGCACGTCCGGAATAGGCTGGTTGAAATAGCCAGGATCCGCTTCGACGAAGAGCAGGACGCGGACGGGGACACCGAACTTGGACGGAGCGCGTAGAAAATAATTCCCTGCGCCATCCCGCTCGACGCGGACGCTCATGGCGGGAGCGCTCTCAAGATGGAGGATGCGCATCCTCGGCGAGACGCTTGGGATGGGCACGCTAAGACTCTCCGAAAAATCGACCCAGAGTTCGCCGATAAAGCGATGGCCCTCTCCTCCGGCTTCACCGACCGCCACCTGCTCTCTCGTCTTAGAAACGACGATCAGCTCCGGCACCCCATCCGCTCCAATTTCGACTCCATCGAAGGCTTCGAGGCGTTTATGTGGTGCGACGCTCGGTTGATACGTCTCGAAATAGGCGAGCTCGCCCATGAAATCGGTTGCGCGATCGGGACGATGTCTTGGCGCATTCGAGGCTCGGTGCATCCTCGCGAGGCGCGGGGCGGGCTCGGTCTCGGCCCTTTCGGCGGGGCGCCCGTCGCGAACGAGGATGGACTCGCCGCTTCGGGGGCTCGCGATCACTCCCGCGATCGCCTCATCGGTCAACGAGGGGCGAAATTCATGGCGGATTCGCTCATCGGCCCTAATCTCTTTCGGGACTCCGAAAAAAGAAACGACAGCGAGAGCGATTCGGATTAGCTTGATCATGAGCGAGAGCCGTAGGGCACACTATCTTTAAGTCACACTAAAATGTCGTTGATCTCCATTCTGGTCGCCGTCCTTGGGATTGGCTTTTTGATGATCGTGCACGAAGGAGGGCATTATCTTGCCGCGCGCGTCTCGGGCATGCGCGTCGAGAGGTTCAGCATCGGCTTCGGTCCCACGATCTTCAAGATCAAACCGAAAGATAGCGACACGACATTCCAGGTCGCTCTCCTACCTTTCCTCGCTTATGTGCAGATCGCGGGGATGAACCCCTTCGAGGAAGATATCGATAAGGACGATCCCAGCCTCTATTCGAATCAAGGGGTGCTGGCGCGAATCGTCACGGTGGCCGCGGGGCCGTTCGCAAACTATCTCGCGGCGGTTTTGATGATTTTTGGGCTCGTGTACTTCGTAGGGCCGTCGGGAGTAAAGGTCGAATCGCTCGCTGAAGGTTCCGCGGCGGAAGGATTGCTCGAGCCGGGCGATCTCTTCGTCGCCGTCGAAGATCAGCCAATCCGAAACTTTCAAGACATCATCGCGGCGACGAGTGAACGAGGCGAGAAGCCGACGCGCTATCAGGTGATCCGTAATGGTGAACGGATGGAGTACACTATCGTGCCGAAGATCGAAGGGGACCGCGCACTGATCGGCGTGCAACTCGGGCTCTCGCGCCTTCCCCCGCTCGACTTAGGCGATGCGCTCATCACGTCGGTGAAGCGCCCATGGGAGCTTACCGTTCTTCAAATCCAAGGTCTTAAAGAGACCGCTCAGAAGAGGGAAACGGAGAACCTCGTGGGTCCCGTCGGGATCGGTCAAATGATGGCAACCAGCTTCGAGCTTGGCGCCGATTATTTCATCGAGCTCCTCGCGCTCATCTCCGTCGCGCTTGGGCTGATGAACCTTCTTCCCTTCCCCGCCCTCGATGGTGGTCGCCTTTGCTTTTTGGCGTACGAGGCCATCACGCGTCGAAAAGCGAGCGAGCGCGTCGAGACCATGATTCATTATGTGGGGATTCTTTTCCTCCTCGGGCTGATGGTCCTCGTCTTTTATCGAGACATTATGCGACTCTTTGCTTGAGTGATGCGTGCTCGTCTCTTTCTTTCGGTCCCTCTGATTCTCGGCTCCGCGGCGGCTCTCGGACTGCTCGCGTGGAAAGCCCCCATGCCGCTCCACGCGGAGACGGGCGGCGAGGCGAAGGAGACAGCCACCGAGGAAGGCGCGCCGCGGGAGGCGCTCCGTAGGGCGAGCGCTGACGGTGAAAAATCAGCGGATGGCGGTGAAAGCTCCGGGCGCGTCGTCGCGCGGAGCGGCGAATATCAGCTCAGCCTCGAACGTCTTGAGCGCGCGATCGCGGAGCGCCCCCCCGAGCTCCTCGGTGGGGTCACCGAAGAAGCGCTCGATGCGCTCGCGCGTAGGCTTCTCGACGAAAAAATTCTTGCCGGTGAGGCGCGAAAGCGAGGGATGCACCTCCGCTTCGCTCATCGGAGCGAACGCGATCGACGCGTCGTCCAAACCTTCTTACGTGAGACCATCGACGAGCCGCTCCTTGAAAAACCCATCACGGACGAGGAGATCAAGGCGTACTACGATGAAAATCGGGCGCAGTTCGAGCGTCCGGAAATGCGGCGCGCCTCGCACATCTTGGTGAAGAGCGAAGCGCGTGCCAAAGAGCTGATTTCGCTTATCCCCACGCTCAAGACCGGAGAGATTCGCGAGATTATCCGGCGAGAGAGCCGGGACGATAGGACGCGTCTGAGCGCTGGAGACCTTCGCTTCTTCGATCGCGAAGGCAACGCGATGCGAGAGCGCGATGTCTCGCTTCATCCAGCCATCGCGGCCGCCGCCTTCGAGCTCGAGAAGGTGGGCGATGTCTATCCGCGCCCCATCCCCGTCGATGGGAATTTCAGCGTCCTGATCCTCCGCGGGATTCGGCCTGAGCGAAAGCCCGGTTGGGAGGCCGTTCGCACACGCATCGAGTCGACGCTTCACGCGAACCGTCGAGAGGCTGCCGTCAAAGCGCTCGCTCGCACGCTCTACCAATCGACCACGACGTCGATGGATGAAGCGCTCCTCGCCAAAATTCGCTTCGATAACGCCGAGTGAGCTCGGAGCTCGGTTGTTGTAGCGCGACAACTCGATTGCCAGCGCGGGAGCCGAAGTGGTCGCGGCTTTCGCCTCGGTGCGTGCGGCCGAGCGTCCGGAGGGTCCGCTGCTTCTTTCGAAAGCGTAACGAAAAGGCGGAAGCCATCTTAATGCCCCACACGGCAACTTAGGACAGCGCGCACGAAGGCGAACGTGGGGACTTTCTCCTAGGGACACGCCCGTCGCCACGAAGGCCCAACCCGCGCGGCGCAGCCCCATGTGCATCGCGAAAACAAGCCCCGACCACGTTCAACCCCGCAGCGCGCCATAAAAAAAGCCCGGCGTCATTCGCCGGGCTCTTTCTTGGGGTTTCGCGCTCGCTTACTCGGCAGCGTCGGCAACCTGCTCGTCGAGATCCACCGCCTGGACAAGGAGCTCGGCGATATCGAGCTGCTTGATCTGCTCTTCCTTTTCCTGATCCTTCAGGCCGTCGGTGAGCATCGTCATGCAGAAGGGACAGGCGGTGGCGATGGTATCGGCGCCCGTGTTGAGAAGCTGAAGGGTCCGCTTCACGTTCACGCGGTTCTCGTTCTGCTCCTCCATGAACATCTGCGCACCACCCGCGCCGCAGCACAGGCCCTTATTGCGATTCCAATACTCCGCCTCGACGAGCTCAACGCCCTCGATCGCGCGGAGCACATCCCGCGGCTGCTCGTAGATCTCGTTATAGCGGCCGAGGTAGCAGCTATCGTGATAGGCAACCTTCGCCTTCACCGCCTTCGTCGGAACGAGCTTCTTCTGCGCCACAAGCCCATTCAGATAATCCGAATGGTGGACCACATCGTAGTGTCCGCCGAAATCAGGATACTCGTTGGCAAGCGTGTTGAAGCAGTGCGGGCAAGCCGTGATCACGACCTTTTTGTCGATCCCGTAGCCGTTCATCGTCTCGACGTTCTGCTCGGCGAGCATCTGGAAGAGATACTCATTGCCCGCGCGCCGCGCCGGATCGCCGGTGCACGTCTCCTCCGTCCCAAGGATGGCAAAGTTCACATTCGCCTTCTTGAGGAGCTGCGCCGTGGCGCGTGCCACCTTCTTCGCGCGATCGTCATAAGAGGCCGCGCAGCCGACCCAATAGAGGACCTCGGCGTGCGGATTGTCGTCCATGGTCGGAACATCGAGCCCGGATGCCCAATCGGCGCGATCCATCGCCGAGATATTCCACGGGTTCCCGTTGGTCTCGAGGCCGTTGAACGCCCCCTGCAGCTCGTGCGGGAACTCGTTCTTCATCATGACCTCTTCGCGACGCATGCCCACGATCTTATCGACGTAGGTGATCATCACCGGGCACTGCTCCTCGCACGCGCGGCAGGAGGTGCATCCCCAGATCACATCCGGATGAATGACGTTCGGGACAAGATCGACCACCTTATCGGGCGTGAAATAGCCGCCCTCGGGCGCCGCCGGATAGGTGTCGAGCGCGGGCGCCTCGCCGGCCTCGACCTCTTCGGCCTCCTCGCCTTCCTTCTTCTCGCCGAACATCGCGTCTTCGGACGCGTAGAGATGGTCGCGCAGCGCGAGCGTGAGGTGCTTCGGCGAGAGCATCTTATCGGTGATGTACGCCGGGCAGTTATCGGAGCAGCGTCCGCACTCGGTGCAGGTATAGAGATCGAGGATATGGTTCCAAGTGAGGTCGGTGATCTTGTTGATCCCGAGGCTCTCCTCGCGCTCGACCTTCCCTTCGAGATCTTCCACTTTCGGCAGCGCATTTTCGCGGCGATTGTAGAAGAAAACGTTCGGCATCACCGTGATGATGTGGAAATGCTTCGAGTACGGGAGGATGTTGAGGAAGATGAGAACGAAGGCCGAGTGCCACCAGAAACCGATGTGCTGAAGGACCGTCAGCGTTCCGTCCGAGGTGCCCTGCAGCGCCATCGCGAGCGGAGCGCCGATCGGCTCGTACCAAGCAAAGACCGGTTCGGCACCTGTGCTCCCCGCCGCGAGCGTGAGGCTCGCGCCGACATAGAGGAAGTCGGCGATCATCATCGTCGCGATGATGCCGAGGATGACGTTCGCCTCGAGCCCGAGGGTCATCCGCGGCTTATCCTTCACCTCGGAGGGATCGCCGCTGTCCTTTCCGCCCTTGACGAGGCGGAGATACCAGAAGGCGATGGCACCCAGGAGCGCGAGAAGCGCAAAGATCTCCTTCAGGAAGGAATACGCTTGGCCGACAAAATGTTCGGTCGAAAGCAATCCCCAGAAGTCAAAGCTAGGATCGTAGCCTCGTCCCCAGAGCATCACGCTATTGAGCCCCAGGACGATGAAGGCGAAGAAGATCATGATGTGCGCGAACCCGGCGAGCGTGTAGTTCGGCATCTTCTTCTGGAAGAGGGCGTAAACCAGCGTCGTCTTCAGGCGATCTTGAAGCTCGCCCTCGCGCTTGAGGTCGACCCCAGGATCGGGCTGGCCGACGAGGAGCTGCCGAACGCGGCGGCGCATCGTCCACGCGAAAAATCCGAGGGTGCTCACAAGCACCAGGGTCATGCCTATCGGACTCATTCCTAACTCCCTAATCGCTATGCGCTCGGTCGAGCTCCCGGAAAGCGGCCCTTCGGACCAAGGATGCCCGCCGATCGCCCATACCTCTCATAGAACCGCTCACGAGATGCGCCAGGTGGCGGCCTCAGGCGGAACTTCTTGGGGCGTCCGACGTGAGGCGGCTCCCCGGATAAGGGAGCCCAGCTCGCGAAACGAGCTCCAGAGATGCTGAAAGTTCGTTGCGGGCGCAGTATGGCATATTTCGCGCGTTCCACCCCTAAAAACTCCCCCGAAATGGAAAAACCCGCGAGGAGCGGGCCTTTCTGAACCAGAGTCTAAATAACAAACGGCGCTTTTGTCAGATTTCGCAGCTCATCTCGGAAGCTTTTTATCGAGAAAGCCCCGGAATTTCACGAGCGTCGTTTCGTTGTCTGAGAGGGAGGGTGGACGAAAGCCTTGGGCGAAAGCCCGAACCTCTTGAACGAACTCCTCGCGGGTCTCTTCGTCCGTAAGGATATCCGTGACCGAACGACCACGTGCAGCGCCCCGTTTCTGGGATTTCACATAGGCCGCAAGCCGCTGATAATCTTCCCCCAAGAACTCCTCGAGCGATTCGGTCTCATTCGAAAGGCGTGCGAGCGTCTCAAGCGCCTCCATCCCGGCCTCGTCCGCGCCTTCCTCGAGCGCGAGGCTCGCGGCGACACGGAGCACGAAGCAATCGTCGAGGTACCCCAACTGATCGATCCCATCCGGCACGATATCGAGCGATTTAAAGAGGTAGTTCAAACCGCCAGCGACGAACTCTCGGGCATCGAGTGGGATCGACTCATCGCCCAAGAGCTCCGTAAGCTTCTCCGCATCGTCCGGGAGGCCGCGAAGCCAGCCTTGAAATGTCTCTACATATTGGGCATCCGAATCACTCATCACCAGCTCCTCTCTGTCAAGGACAGATCGGCGGCGATGATACGAGAAGCAGCCGCCACTCATCAATGACCAATCGCACGCTCGAACCTTCTGAAATTCACCCCCACGGCCGATTCATGTGAAGATGCATTCGATGGGAGGTCCTACGACAAAGCGCCGCTCCGCGAACTTGCTTCTGCCTGTGCTCGGGCTCGTGGGCGTGGCGCTCCTCGGCGGCTGCGCGATCCACACCCAAGCCGAAGGCGCACCGCGCGCGCTCCGCGATCACGACCGAGGACAGGCCACCGAGGCCGCGAGACTCCTCGAACGTGCCGGCGGAAGCGATCTCGAAGAGGCCGAAGCGCTCCTCCGCTCACTCACGCGGCGCTATCCCGACGACGAGGCACTCATGCTCCTTTACGCCGAGGCGCTGCTCACGCTCAATCGGCCCCTCGAAGCGCGCTCCGTCCTCGAAAGAGAGATGGGGCAATCTCCTTCCCGTTCGATCAAGGCGCAGCTGCTCATGGCCCGCACCGCGCTCCGCGTGGGGGATGTGCACCGCGCCGAGGCGATCCTCCGTCGCGCGATCGAAGCGCACCCATCCGAGATCGCCCCTCTCCTTCTCTTCATCGAGATCGGAGGCGATGAAGAAGTCGCCCTCGATGCGCTCCGCCAAAACCCCGCCGCGTTCGGATTCGCGCCGCTTCGATTTTTCGAACAGGCCCTCAGGCTCATTTTCCGCGCGGCTCAAGCGAGCCCCGAACGGATCGAGGAGCTCGCTCCGCTCGTCGGCGCGCTCTCAACGAGGCTCGTCACCCTCCATCCTGCGCGCTCAAAAGAGGTCGCAGTGAAGCTCCTCCCTCAAATGAGCCGACACCCGACGCTCTATTTCCAGCTCATCCTCCCTTTCGAGGACGAGCCGGAGATGGTCGGGCTGAAGCTTGCGGCCAAAGAGGCGATCAGAAATCGCCAAAGAGATCGCTGATCTTCGAATCGAGCGCTGTGGCCACGCGATAAAGCGAGGAGATCGACGCGCTCGACTCCGCCCGCTCGATCTGTGAGATAAGCGAGACGCTGAGGGAGGCACGGCGGCCCAGCTGCTTCAACGTGAGTCCGCGCTCATGGCGAAGGCGGCGGATATTCTCACCGATGCTCTTGAGGAGCTCTTCCTCGGGCGAGCGAAGGAGGCCCTTTTTGCGCAGGATGCGATCGAGCGCCTCGCGGAAGGCTTCGGGCTCGAAGGGCTTTTGGAGGTAGTCGATCGCGTCGAGCTTCATCGCGCGCACGGCGGTTTCGAGGCTGGGGTAGCCGGTGTAGATGAGCACCGCGACGTCGTTATCGACCTTGCGAATCTCTTCGAGCACCGAGAGGCCGTCCATCCCTGGCATCATCAGATCGAGGATGACCAGGTGGTACCCGCCATTGCGCACGGCCTCCGCCGCGTCCTTCGGCTCGTTGAGCGTGGTGACGGCGAAACCATCGCTCTCAAGGAAGGTCTCCATGAACTGACACACGTCCTGATCGTCGTCGACGACGAGCACGCGAACGCTGGAGAAGCGATGAGTCGGAGTGATGGCTTCGTTTTGTTGTGTCTCAGCTTGCATAGTCCTCAAGGGATAAGGCATCTGAGCCACATAGAAAAGGGTCGGGGCGAGAGGATTCGAACCTCCGACCTCACGGTCCCGAACCGTGCGCGCTACCAAACTGCGCTACGCCCCGAAAGTCAGAGTGCCGCTTTCTAGTACTCATTTCGGGTCCTGTCAAATAAGAATTTGCCTTTAGGCAAGCTGGAATCCGCTGCCACTTGAACCGGCCTTCCGAAGAAAGAAGAGCTGATATCCGTCGGGGTTGCAAAACGCTCCTGGTGAAAAAGGACCAATATGGTGGCAATTGCCCTCCTGAAAAATGAATTGTAATCTTTTGTAATCGATAGTTCTATTTTCCGCTGACAATCCAAAGTCCGCGATCTCATGAAGAATTTCGGCGCCTTCCTCTCGAAGCGGACTGCAGACCGCGTAGACGAGAAGCCCGCCCCGACGAACCAAACGCGCGGCATTCCGGACGACTTCGCGCTGGGTCTTCTGCAGCGATTGCAGCGAGCGCTCATCAAATCGAAGGAGAAGCTCGGGCCGCCGTCGAATGGTTCCAAGCCCACTGCACGGCGCATCGACGAGCACGCGATCGAAGCTTTCAAGGGGCAGTCCGCCCGTCCCGACCGTGAGATCGAGCGTATGAACTTCGGGTTCCGCCAAGTGGAGTCGCTCAAAATTCTCCCTCAGCGCGTCGAGTCGCGGTTCGTGAAGATCCGCGGCAACGAGCCTCGACTCACCTCCCATCGCCTCGCGAAGAACCGCGGTCTTTCCGCCGCGCCCCGCACACGCGTCAAAGACGCTTTCGCCCGGACGCGCCCCGACCGCTTGGGCGATGAACTGACTGCCCTCCTCTTGGACGACGAAATCGCCCGCATCGAAGCCGGGGAGGCGCCGGGGATCTCCTAGGTTCCGCCCCAAAATCGCAGCGTCCGAGAGCTGTCCAAGAGCGAGGTCGGCTTTGGGCCGGGCCTCCTGGATGCGCGCGAGGAGCTCATCTCGATCGATCCGAGCGCGCAGTGATGTCGCTGGGATGGAGCTGCTCACGTCGTGTCGGTAAGCCTCGCCAAAACGCTCGCCGAGCGCGCGTGCAAGCCAGGCGGGCAGAAAGAAATCCGAATCCGGACGCGGCTCCATCTCGAAGCGCCGCGAGAGTCGGCGGAGGATGGCGTTGGCAAAGCCCGTGAGCTTGCCTCCGCGCTTTTTTCGCACAAGCCCGACGGTCTCATCGACGATGGCGTACGCGGGAACGCGATCGAAGAAGCGGAGCTGATAGGCCGCCGTCATCAGCGCCGCGCGAAGATAGGTGTCGAGAGGTGCGTCGGGCCTCCGCAGCTCTTTTCGGATGGACTCATCGAGGAAGATGAACGCGCGGAGCGAACCGTAGACGATGGCGGAAGCAAGCGCGCGATCGCGGACTGGAAGTTGTGCGCGATAAAGCTCGTGATCGAGGACGACGCTCGCATAAGCATCGTCGCCGAGGACTCGCTCGATGGTTCGGATGGCGACGCCGCGTGCGGAGCGCTCATTCATTGGATCGACCCGATGGGATGGGAATGGGGAAAGAAGAAGGCGGCAAGAGGCATCACCGGCTCATCCGAAGAAAAAGCGCTGAATGTCGTTGAAGAGCGCGAAGATGGTGAGGGCGAGGAGACCGAGCCAGCCAAGCGCGACCGCCACATCACGCACCCGCGATGGAAGCGGACGGCGAAGGATCGACTCGATGCAGAGGAAGACAAATTGGCCACCATCAAGAAGCGGAATCGGGAGGAGGTTCAAGATGCCGAGGTTCACGCTGATGATGGCCATGAGCGAGAGAAATTGCTCGGCGCCCTCGGAGGCGGCATCGCCCGCAGCAAAGAAGACAAAGAGCGGCCCGCCGATCTCTTCGCGATTGAGCTCGCCTTGAAAGAGCTTCTTCAGCGACTCCCAAGTGATGCCGATGAGGAAGGCCGTTCGGCGCGCGCTCTCCCTCAATGCGTAGCTTACGCGTGATTCATTCGGCACCGGTTCGAATGCCCGATAAGGCTTGAAGTTATGGATGCCGATGGTGCGATCGCCGCGCGGGAAACGGACGTCAAAACCGAGGAGCTCCCCACCGCGACGCACGACATAATGGTGCGTCTCTGCGTCCGAGCGCTCGATCTTCGCCATCGTTTCGCGAAAGAGCCGAACGGGCTCACCATCGACTGCAACGAGGCGATCTCCCGGGCGGATCCCCGCGCGATATTCAGGGCTCTCAAGGACCACCGTACGGATGAACGCATCGCCCGAATCGATGCCGGCACCGAGCTGTCCGGTGACGACCTGCCCCGGTCGAAGCGTCGCGACGCGCGGCGAAAAGAGCTCGATCTCGGCGAATCCCCCCAAGATTTCGCTCACAGGCTCGGGCCGAAGGTAGACAACAGCGTGAAGCCCGCGCCCGAGGAGGGCACGATCGATCTCGTCGGCGCGCGTGATGGGCGCTCCACCGATCGAAACGATCGTATCGAAGGTACGGAGGCCGGCGGCATACGCGGGGCTCTGTTCAGAGCTCACGCCGATGACTGGCAGAGGTGCGACGGGGAGGATGCCAATGCGCCCAATCGTCTCCTTCACCACCATATGATCGACTTCGGGCGGGACGGCCGAGGCGACGATGCTGATGACGGCCTCTTCGCCGCGGCGCTCGATCCGAAAATCGAGAATCTCATCCGCGCTCTCCTCCACGATCCGTTTAATGTCGTCGTAGGAGCGAACGCGCCTCCCGTTGATCTCGAGTACGCGATCGCCCGGCATCAGGAAGCCGTCGGCGGGCATCCCCGGCGTGACCTCTCCGATGAGCGGCGGATGCAGGTTGGTATCTGCAAGGAAGACAAAGAAGAAAAGCGCGAAAGGAAAGGCGAGGCTCATCAATGGGCCTGCCAAGACGATCAGCATCCGCGCGATGACCGTCTGCCCATCGAACGTGCGGTGAAAAAAACGATCGCGATCGCTTTTGGAGAGATCGGTCTCGCCGAGGAGCTGGACATACCCGCCGATCGGGAGAAGGGAGAGAACGTATTCCGTCCCAAAAAGGCGGACTCCGGCGAGGCGGGGACCAAAACCGAGACTGAAGCGGACGACATGGACGCCAAAGGCCTTGGCGACCAAAAAATGCCCAAGCTCGTGCACAAAGACGAGGCCGCCCACAAGGAGCGTGAAAGAGAGAAATAAGACGATGGGGTCTTGGCTCATCGAGATCGCCGCTCAGAGACATCCGACCGGATGCCGATCGAAATTTAGATGAGTCGAGTGAAGATACCACCCTCGATGGCTCGGAGCGCGAGCCGCCCCCCTATCCGTTCGTTTTCTTTTCTGCGCGCCGCTCACGCGACCGCCCCGCTCGAGAGCCAGAGAAGCCGGGCCATCCAGCCGCCGAAGAGCGCCACGAGCGTGAGGATGGCGAAGAGGCGCGTGATGCGGGAGGCAGCGACCGTTTTAAAGCAATAGCCCCGAAGCGCGCCGAGTGCGCCAAGCGCGATGAGGATGAGATTCACGACGAAGAGATAGACACCAGCCGGATTCGCGCGGACAGCGGCGCTCAGCTCAAACCGCATCAGGTGTGAAAATGCAGTCGTGAGTCCGCAGCCAGGACAGGGAAGTGAGAAAAGCGCGCGGGAACCGCACGGAGGCAGGCCGAGCGCCTCGTGGGTCCCCAAGCCGGCTGGGGACGGCTCGAGCGCGTGGGCGATGAGCAGGGTGGCGATCCCAAGCGCCGCAAGAACGCCCCAACCCGCCCGTGCAATCATTGACGGGGCTCCCGAAACTCGGGATTTTTCTTGAGTTCCTCGCCCTCTCGGATCACGCACGGCATTTCGCAGCTCACGGGAAGGACCTCGCGGCTTACCCATTCACCTGCCGGACTGAGGCCGCTGATCAGGTATTCGGCAAGATGCGCGTGGAGACATTTCACGCCGCCCATCGATCCGCCGATTCCGCCGCGCGGAGTAAGCGCGGCGCCTTCGGGAAGCTTCGCATCGCGCCGCTTGGCGTACGCCGAGGCGGCGTCTTCGAATCGCGCACGAAAGTCGGGATCGCTTGCCACTCGTTCGTCGAGTTCGCGCACCGCTCCGCGCTCCTCAACGCGCGAAACGCGGCGGCGGAGCACGGGGCAGCTCAACCAATAAAGGGTCGGGAAAGGACGCTCATCGCTGGTGAGCGGCTCCACTTCGACCACGACCGGGAGTGAGAGGTGACAGCGACGGGCGATCCGACTCTCACCCTGAATCGGTCTTCCGAGCTGCACCTCGAGCGCGCGGATTTCTTCTTCGGACGAGTCCATGGTTCTCCACTATCCGCTCGGGACACCCTCCAATCAAACCAACGCCGTGATCTCGATCTCGAGCCCCTCGCTGAGATCGTCCATGAGATCTTCATCGAGGCTCGTTTCGAGCGCGTTCCGCTCCGCCGCTGCGCGCGTCCGGCGACCGGAGGCGGCCTCCTTCGAAGGAGCCGAAGCGCGCTGCTTTTTCGTTGGTTTCGATGCTTTCGTTTGTTTCGTTGGTTTCGATGCTTTCGTTTGTTTCGTTTGCACCGTTTTTTCGGCGGGTTTCCGCGCGGGCTCAGAGGAGGACGCTGACGATGCAGCTCCTAAACGCATCAAGGGGACGAGCTCGGTCCAATGCTCGGACTCCGCGATCGCCTCCATGATGCTGATTGCCTCGGCCGCGGCCCGATCGCGCCTCGCGCCCTCTGCGCGAAGTCTCGCCTCCATATCTGCGATGATGGCGAGCCGCGTGGCGAGATCGGCCCGAAAGCGCAGAAAGGAATATTTTTCGGCCCACCTGAGCGACCAGAGCTCGTCGGCGATAAAATCTGTGAGCACGCGCTCGGGTTTCGTCGCGCGCCCGCGGAGTTCGGCCCGATCGAAGGCATCGGCCCACGGTCGATGTGGAGTGCGTGCAGGGCGCTCGCCGAGGAGATTCAGGATCGCGTCGCCCACCCAAGCCATCGCCGCGCCAAAACGCGTCCCATCCCGCGAAGCGATGAGATCCTTGGCAAAGCGGATGTAGCTACCCCCACGACGAAGCGGCGGGAAGGGATCGATCTCACGGAAGATTTCTGGGATCCGCCCGCGGTTCAGCTCCTCGAGAAGGGGAATCTCGAGATGACGCCACTCGGCAAAGGGGATGGTCTTTTTCTTCTCAAGCCGAATCGCCTCGACGCTGAAATTGACGAGGGGTTTCCCCCGCGGATCCGCGATGGAAGGGAGCGCAGCCTCGACGGTGAGCGCGGGGCGAGTTCCTAGGCTGCGGCAGGGACAGCGATGGTAGGTGCCGATCCGCGCCCCCTCAGGCGTCGCGGTGACGAAGAAGGGGAACTGCCGGCAGCCTAAGGGCTTGGCCTCGGGACCGAATTCCGCATGCACCCGGCATCGGCGATCGGCCATCAGGAAGTGGCAGCCCCCATCCGCCTCGGTTCGGAGCATCAGATCGTCGAAATCTTCGTCGTAGCCGGCGCCGCTCCGATCGATCCGGCGGATTGCTCGGAGTTCGGTTTTCGTGATGGGGCCGAGCCCGTGAATGTCGGTGCAGCAGAGTCCGTCTCCGCCGCAGATAAAGCGGGCGCCGGGGCGGATGAGAATCGGTTCAAGTCGGATCGAGTCGTTCATTTTCGAGGCCGAGCGCGCCACCTTCATGACCCGGTGTACGCGACGAGATTTCGGAGTGGGGCGCGGCAGACTCTAGCAAGGCGCGCGCGAAATACCGATGAATTCTTCGGCATCGCAAGGGAAGGAGCTCTCGGGGGGCGGGTCGCGATCGCCGTAGACGGCCATATTTTCAGGCAATTCCGCCGCAATATCACGCGCCTGCATCGACCCCGAGCTCTTCTCTCTTTCGTTCTGCGCGGAATCGGGTATTCTATTGAGGATGGCAGCGGGACCGTCGCCTCTGCTGGGCTACAACACCAACGTCCGGCATAAAGGCAGACTTTATCATATTCAGACCGAAGACTCGGGTGTGAACCACCCGCACATCATCACGCACCTATTCGCGGATGGTGGCCGCATCGTCGCAACCAAAAAGACCTCCTATGCGGATCAGCTCGGCAATCCCGACTACCGCGAGCACGTCAAGATGATGATGCGGGAGCAACATAAGGCGATGTTCATCGGCCTGCGTGACGGCCTGTATGACGAGCCGGGCGAAGAGGCACCTGCCGCGGAAGCCGCTCCCACACCCGAGCCCGATCTCGCGGGCCTCGACGCCGCCGCTGAGCGAATCGTCGCCGAAAAGCCTCGACGCGAACGCAAATACTCGACGCCGCAACCTGCGAGCAGCTCCATCCCACCGAAGCGCCAACCTCGCCCTGTCGAGTCGATCTTTGGCAGCGATCTTCTCAGTGAGAAATCGCTCGACGAAGTCATACTCAGCTACCTAGCCTCCGACCTCGAAGATCTCGAGGAATAACGCGAGGCTGGTGTCGTAGAGCGCTACGCGCGAAGATCGCGTATACAGCAGTACCCCGAACGATCTCAGCCGATCAGAAAAGGCCAAGGAGCCCAAGATGCCCGACGCCCAAACCTCATTCACCGAGACCATCCCCGCGAATATCGCGCGCTCTCCCGAGCGTGCACGCTCCGTGGGCGCCGTCTTCGTTTTTCGCATCGAGGGAGAGGGAGGCGGCACATGGACCGTCGACCTCAAGAACGAGCCCGGTGTCTACGAAGGGGAGCGCGAGGACGCGGAGTGCATCATCGAATGCAGTAGCGAGACGTGGAAAAAGCTGAGCGACTCGCCAGCCAGCGCGATGCAACTCTTCTTTCAGGGCGAGCTGAAGGTGACAGGAAACGCCATGCTCGCGACCAGATTGCAAGCCGTGATCGCTTGAGGAAGATATGAACCAAAACGAAAACCGATCCCTTGAGGGGCTGAAGGTCCTCGATCTTTCGCGCCTCCTGCCTGCGCCTTTTTGCTCCATGGTGCTCCGCGATCTCGGGGCGCAGGTCGATAAACTCGAAGACACCGGGCTGGGCGATGGCGCGCGCCCGACCTATCCCCTCGCCGACGATGGCATGGGGGCGATGTTCCACTGGCTGAACCGCGGCAAGCGAAGCATCGCGCTCGACCTAAAGAGCGAAAAAGGTCGCGAGGTCTTCCTCAAGCTCATTCCGAAGTATGACGTCCTCATCGAGAGCAACCGCCCGGGCGTCATGGATCGCCTCGGGCTCGGCTATGAGACGCTCCGAGCGGTCAACCCGGGACTGGTTTATTGCGCCATCACCGGCTATGGGCAGGACGGCCCCCTTCGCCATCGCGCCGGACACGACATCAACTACGTCGCGCGCGGCGGAGCGCTGGGGATCACGGGTCCGCTCGGCGGCCCTCCTCAGACTCCCGGCGTGCAGGTCGGTGATATCGGTGGCGGCCTCTTCGCGGCGATCGGCATCCTCGCGGCGCTTCAATATCGTCAGCGGACCGGTGAGGGGCGTTTCGTCGATATCTCGATGACCGAAGCCGCGGTCTCGTTCTCCCTCTTCGGCCTTGCCTGCGCCTATGGTGGGCTCGACCTTCCGGCTGGCGGCGGCATGTTGATGGGCGCCATCGCCAACTACCGGACGTACCGCACCAAGGACGGCGCGGTGAGCCTCGGCGCGCTTGAGCCCAAGTTCTGGAAGGCGTTTTGTGAGGGCAACGGCCTGAACTTCGATCCCTCCGTGTTGATGCCCGGTCCTCACCAAGAGGAATGGCACCGCAAGGTCTCTGAGCTTTTCCTTTCGCGCACCAACGCCGAATGGGAAGCCTTCGCCAGAGAGCACGATTGCTGCCTTGAGCCGGTCCTCGGGCCGAAGGATCTTCTCGAGGATCCGCAGCATGTCGCCCGCGGGGTCTTCGCGAAGCGAAAGAGCCATAAGGGCGGAGAGCTCATCATGGCGCGCACACCGGTCGCTCCCGCTGCCGAGGGCATCGCGCCGAAACAAGGCATGGACACCGCCACCATCCTTCGCGAGAACGGCTTCTCCGACGAGGAGATCGAAGCTTTGGCCAAGGAAGGCGTCACGCGAAGCGTGAATTGAGGAGAATACGATGGCCCTAAAATCCTTTCTCAAGCAGACGAGCGTGAAAGTCCTCTCGGATCCTCGGACCCAAGCGCTGATGCAGGACGAGCGCTTCACCAAGGCGATGATGAAGGCGATCCAGGTGCGCCAGCAGGCGCAGGACGTCTTTGAGCAGCGCGTCGAAGAGGTCGCCGAGAGCCTCAATATCGTCACGAAGAACGAGCTCAAGGAGCTGAAGCGCAACCTCAAGAAGATGGAACGCGAGCTTCAGCGCACCAAGGCCGAGCTTGATGCCGCGAAAAAGGCGGCTGCCGCTAAGGAATAAGCTCGCTCATCCGGCGCGGCTGAGAAGCCCCGCTGAGGGCTCCACCGAATCGGCCTCTGCATCGATCGTCGCTGCGGGGGCCTTTTTCTTTGTGGATCATGACGCTCGAATGCCCGTCAATGTCGATCGAGCCAATCGCGGATGAGCGGCCAGACGGTTTGGGGCGCTTCGCGTCCATGAACGAGATCGATGTGTCCAGCCGGAAACTCGCGATAGGTCTTATCGCGCGATCCACTCATCCGATACGCTTCTTTGACCGACGCTGGGGGAGCGAGGCTGTCCTCTGTCCCGGCGATCACAAGAAGGGGGAGGTCAAGCGATTCGAAGGCGATCCCGTAATCGACCCTTCCATCGGGCGCTCCGTAGGTCACTCGATCGGCTCCCGAGAAGATATCGAAGAGGATCTGAACTGCGGTGGCCTCGAAGGATTTGCCGAGGTATTCGCGAAGAAGCTCGGGCTCCATCGAGCCAGGTTTCCACCCTTGGGCCGAGGCCGGGAACGCAGGGAGATCGAAGACGGAGCGGAATCCGCCGAGGACATGTCGGCCAAAAAGATGCGTCGGGAGGCGCGGGTTTTTGTCGAAAATTCCGGTAAAACGGATGGTGGCGAGGATCTTGGCGAGGTTGCGTAGAAATGCGTTCCCGAGGCCAAAGCGAAACGGTGAACCGATGCTGACGACCCCCCGTAGCTGATCACGGAGCGCAGGCGCGGCGGCATAGCTGATCATCCCGCCCATCGAATGCCCGATGAGGAAGCCCTTTTCGGCGCCGCTGATGCGGAGCGCCTCGCGGACAACGATCGGAATGTCCTCTTGAACGTATTCATCGACCGTCCGAGGGAGGGCATCACTGTACCGACGCGAACGCCCATGACCGCGTAGATCGACCGTGAAGACGTCGTAACCCTCGCGCGCAAGATATGCTGAAAATGAGCGGCCTTCGAGATGCCATGTATATCGATTTTGCGCGAAACCGTGCACAAGGAGGACGGTTCCTTTGGACTCGTGGGGCGGCGGGAGGCGCTTTCGGACCATCCCAAGCTGCTGGGACGGCGTCATCACGATCTCTTTGACGAGCTCGACGCGCTCCTCACCGTTGACGGTTTGTTCGACGATTTCGGTGCGTAAGATCATGGACGACGACGAAGGTAAGCGCTTCACCTTCCGTGGCCAAGTTTATTCGAGGTCGATGGCCTCGACCGGGAAATCGCCAAGGGAGGCGCCAAGGAAACGATTCGCCACATCGCGAAACGAGCGCGGCTGATCGGTGACGTAGACGCGCAGCTGTCCGCTGCGATCCCGGCGGCTGAAACGGAGGGAATATTCGTCAAGCACCAATCGAAGATCGGCGGCGAGCGCCTCAGCGCTATCGACGACCTGGGCGGGCGCGGCGGATCGGCTGAGAACGCGTTCGATGGTTGTACGAAGGAGTGGGTAGTGAGTGCAGCCCAGGATGATGCTATCGACCTGCGCTTCGATGAGTGGTCCGAGATAGCGGTCGGCGATGCCCTCGGGGATCGCGCCTTCGGTCCAGCCCTCCTCGGCGAGCGGCACAAAGAGCGGAGCCGGGACGGCGACGACCTCGAGCCTCGGGTTGAGGGCATGGATCGCGCGCTCATACGCGCCCGAAGCGACAGTGCCCGCGGTCGCGAGAACGCCGATGCGCCCACCCTGGCTGATGCCCGCGCCAGCCTTTGCGCCGGCCTCGATCACGCCGATGACGGGGATGCCGAAGCGCGAGGCAAGCTCGGGAAGAGCGACCGCGCTCACGGTATTGCACGCGACGACCAGAAGCTTTACGTCGTGTCGAAGAAGGGCTCGAGCGCATGAGGCAGCATATCGAACCACAGTCTCCGGACTTCGCGTCCCGTAGGGCACCCGCGCCGTATCGCCGAGATAGACAATGTCCTCGTCGGGGAGCGCCGCTCGGATCGCCCTGACGACCGTGAGGCCGCCGAGGCCAGAATCAAAGACGCCGATGGGGGCACGCATTCGGCGCAGCATAGCTCGCGCCCCGATCGAGGGCATCCGGATGCCTCTACAAAAATTTCATCGCGGGGCAGCATGGCGATTGGGTATCCTCATGAGGTCGACGCATGAAAGTCTCTTTCCCCAGCTTCGCCCTCATCGCGAAACCCGATGCGAGGGACTCGCTCAGCGCCGAACTGATCGCGAGAGGTTTCTCGATCGAACCGAGAGCGAGCCTGCGGTTGCACGCAATCCACGACGCCCGCGAACTCGAGGCCTTCATCACGACAAAGAAGCGCGAAGATATTGCGCTCGTCGTCACGGACGAGCGCGCCATCCTCGCGCGCGCAGAATCCGCGCTCGGACCGGAGGTGCTGCGCTTCAGTTCTCCCGAGCGCGAGTTCACTCAACAGCTCGCGCTCATCGTCCGGGCGATCGATCTCGAAACGAGGCTTCAGGAGGAACGGGCGGATCATCGCTCGCTCGTGGAGATCAATGAGCTTATTGCGAGCGCGCTCGACGTGAGCGAGGTCCTCTTTACCGTCGCTCACCGGCTGGCCAATGCATCGAGCGCCGAGCGTGTCTCCATCATCGCCATCCCTTCCGCAATGGCCGCGCGCGTCGGCTACATCCTCGCCTCGAGCGACAATCGCGATCTCCAAAACCTCGTCCTCGATCTTGCCCGCTATCCCGAGCTCCGCCAGCTCATCGAGACCAACGCGCCAGTCCTCATCGACGATACCGAATCGCATCCGCTCTTCGAGGGCACGGACGACGCTTTCGGTGGGATGTTCCATTACCGCTCGATGCATCTCTTTCCTTTAATCGCCGAGAAGCGGACGCTTGGCGCGCTCGCGCTGCGTTCACGAGCCCCCTCGCCTGCGAGCACCCGACTCGTCCGGCTCTGCTCGAGCATCGCTACGGCCCTCGCCGGCGCACTTCGGAGCTCCAGGGCGTTCAATCAGCTGCGCGATCGCAACCAACAGGTTTCGACGGAACGCTATGAAGCCGAGAGGAAGCTCCGCGAAACAGCGCGATTCGCAAGCCTCTACGAAAATGCGGCCGAGGGGATCGCGTGCATCGATTCACAAGGTCGGCTGATTTTCGGGAACCGCCGCGCCATGGAGATCTCGGGGCTGAACGAGCGCACCGGACCGGGGCAGGATGTGAGTTTCCTCGTCCACCCGGACGATCGACAGCGAGCGCGAGAACTCTGGCGAAGTTTTCGCCGGGGGGAGTATCCGCGCGGGATCGACATCCGCCTTGTGCCTCGCGGCATCGAGGATCCGGTCGTCTGCAGCTGCTCGTTCGCTCCGCTTCCGGAAGAAGAGGGGACAGTGATCGTCTCGCTAATGGACGTGACCGAGCAGCGACGGGTCGAGGCCGATCTCATCAAGACCATGGGCTTTCTTGAAAGCCTCGTCGAAGCGTCCGTTGACGGAATCATCGCCGCCGACATGTCGGGAACGATCGTCCTCTTCAACCCCGCCGCAGAAAAAATCTACGGCTACCAAGCGGATGAAGTGATCGGGACGATGAATATCGAGCAGCTCTACACCGAGGGCGGAGCGCGAGAGGTGATGCGCCGCCTTCGTTCACCGCATTATGGGGGTGAGGGCCGCCTCGAGCCGACGATCATGGAGGCGGTCGATGTTCAGGGCGATGTGATCCCGATTCAACTTTCAGCCGCCATGATTTACGAGGGGCGCGAACCCGTGGCCACCTTCGGCGTTTTTACGGACCTTCGCGAAAAGATGGAAGCCGAAAAACACCTCGCTGAGGCTCAGGCAAAGCTCGAGATGAGCGAACGTCACGCGCTCGTTGCCGAGATTGCGGGGGCGGCCGCACATGAGCTCAATCAGCCGCTCACCAGCATCCTCGCCTGCGCCGAGCTTCTCAAACGGAGCCCCGCCTCGAACGATCCTCGTCTCGAACGAGTGACCAAGATCATCTCATCCGAAGTGGAGCGGATGGCAGAGATCGTCAAGAAGATCGGGACGCTTACCCGCTACGAGACCAAGGATTACGTCGGAGAACAGCGCATCCTCGATATCGAGAGGGCGTCTGAGGACGAGAAGAGCCCCGGGCGCTGAACCCGGCGTCCCGAACACCGGCACCGGGTCTTAGGGAGAAAGCGCGACGCGGAGCGTGAGGCCGCGAAGCTCAACGCGATAAGCCGGCTCGCGCCCCGGAACAAAGCGAAGTTCGAGCTCGGCGCCATCCTCGAGGTTGCGAATGGACGCGTACTCGATGTCTGGATGATTCGCAGCGATGACGCCGGCCCGGCTCAGCGCGCGCGCATCCGGAATATGCACGCGGACGCCCTCGGCAAATGGCTCGCCGCGAATCGTAAGGGGCTCGCCTTCGAGAGTCAGCTCGAAGATCATCGCGCTCGGGATGTTTTCCGCTCCGTAGGCGACGCTCGAGTCGATCCCGGGAGACGGCGGAAGCTGAAGGGCACTTCCCGCAACTTCATTTTCCGGAGCGCTCTCCGCCGCGCTGGGGAGCGACTCATCCGCTTCGCGCCCCTTCACGCCGGTGACGAGCCAACCGAAAGCAGCGACAAGCCCAAGAAGGGCGCCGAGTGCAACGATAAGCTGAGTCCTCGATTTTTTGCGCGACTCGAGAGGGACCTCGGGAGCGTTTTGCTGCCTTCGTGGACGGTTTTGCGGCACAGCCTCTTCGAGCGAGGAGCGATCGAGGAGGCGCGTCACGAACGCACGCGTGAAATGGCGGCTCCGAACGACGATGGAGCGGAGAAATGCCATGATCGCGTCGAACGTGGTGCCGAGGATGCGCGAGGAGCGCGCACCGAACTTCGTGGCGAGCCGCTCGACGTGGGGCTTCATGCGGCGATAGCCTTCGACGGCGCCGAGCCTCGCGCGAAGAGCAAAGCGGCGGAGCTCGACGAGCGCGCCGGTGGGCTCTTCGATCAGCGGGTCATGGGGTCGCTCGACGTAGGTGCCCTGGAAGCGGGGCTGCTCAAAGAAGGCGGCCTCTGCGGCATCGAGCCGCTCGTCGTGCTCGATGGCTCCGGTCGCGTCGTGGCGCGCTTGACGTTCGTAACCGAGATCCGAGGCGGGCTTGTCTGACTCGAACGCCTCGTCGCCCGCCGCTCCGAAGGTATCTCCTGAGGCCTCTCCCACCACACGAGCCGCCGCCTCGAGTGGTTCGCCGAGTCGCACGGCCTCGCGGGCGGCTTCTTCGGCCTCGAAGAGTGGCTCCATCACGGCCTCGAGCTCGCCGGCGCTCGAGATGCGAACGCCCTTCGCAAAGACGTGTGAGGCTTCAACGAAATCATCATCGACGCCGTCGCTCTGAGCGGTATCGCTCGCATGTGCACCCTCGAGCGAGCTGCCTTCTGAGAAGGCTTCATCGAAGCTCAAGGTGATTGCAAGACGCGGAAGCCCGTTGTCGACCCGGAGCTCGATCGCGGCGATCTCGCCGCGCCGCCCATCCCCCAGCGCGGCCCCACGCCCAAGAGAAAGGAAGTCGAGGGATTGCTCGAGAGTGACCAGATCACCTCCGTCATGGACGAGGAGGGCTTCGAGTGATTCGCCCACACCGTCGAGGTGAAGATCGACGTTTTCGCTTCGTGGCGTCTGCTCGATCTCACCCGGCGCTTCGGATGAGGGCTCCGCGTGCGGCGGCTCTTCGAGCTCGATCGCTTCGATCGCTTCGAGAGACGGTCCACCCTTCCCACTCCTCTGCACCTCGATCAGCCGCGCGATTTCCTCGGCCGAGGCGCCGTCCATCGCGTCGAAGCGGAGCCCGAATGCGCCTTCGTGCGGTCCCGCGTCGTCGCGCCAAACCACCTCACCGCGCGCTTCGATCGGCCGCCCACCCTCTGGACTCACGAGACGGAGACGGAGACGGCTTCCAATCCGTGGGAGGAACGCGGAACGTATACCGACACCGCCAACGCCGAGATCGTGAGCGTCCGCTTCAAAGCCGCCCGGGAGATCATCCTCAGCCAGCTCAATGGGAAGTCCGCCCAAGCGAACCCTTGGATTGTGTCTATCGCGTCGCTCGATGCCTGCCATGGTCACTCTCTTTGCCGCGATGGATCGCGGCCCTCTCGAGAGAGCCCGATCCGTTGGCGAGTTGTCCAATTTTCGGCAAAGGCGTGAGACGACAATGGCAACTCGAGGCAGTCCTCGAGAAATTTGACCCTTGGCCAAGGATCGATAAGGTCGCTCAACATGGCGATCCGACTGATCGTTCAAGGCCCTAGCGCCGAGAGCCCTGGGCGGGCCCATTCGCTCCTCTTCGATCAGCCACGGATCCATATTGGACGCTCGGCCTCCGCCGATCTTTGTCTCCCCCATGCGTCGGTGAGCGCGCTCCACGCAAGCATCCGCCTCGAAGGGACGTCCTACGTCCTTGTCGATGAAGACTCGACCAACGGAACGCGAGTCGACACCCAACTTCTCCCTCCACATCGACCGAAACGCCTTAGTGACGGTGCGCTCATCCACGTCGGCGCTTTCGCCATTCGCGTCGAGCTCGTCCGCGCGCTGCCCGAGCCGCCCGATCCAAAGCGATGCGGGATCGTTGCGCGGGCCCTCCTCGCCGATCTGCTCGAAGTCGACGGCGAAGGGCTCGAGCCGGCGTCGCTCGAGATTCTCGGGAGCGTCGAATGTTATCGGCTGATGGACCACCCTCTCCCTCTCGTCCTCACTGTACGAAAAGAGGATGGCATCGATCGTTTTGCGCTGAGCGATGAGCCCGCCATGGAGCGCGGGTTCGGCGAGCCAGGGGCCGAGGCGGAGTCCATCGCACGGATCCAAGAGGATGGAGGGAGCTACAGCGTCGAAGCGCTTCGAAACGGCTTGGCTTTGGATGGGCAAGCGTTCCGGCGGAGACGTCTTCGAAGCGGCTCCGTGCTCGCGTTCGGTGATGCGAGGGCCATTTTTCATGATCCCATCGAAGAGGCGCTTGAAGCGCGTCTCGCCCTCCCGGATGAAGTGGGGGACTTCGAGCTTCCGGCAAGTGACGGCGTCGAGGGCGAAGTTCGCGATCGAGTGAGCCGTGAGGTCGCGCACGAAGGAAGAGCGGTGGAGAACGATTCCGCCGAAGATGCCGGGCAAATCTCGGAGGCCCTCCCGGCGAACGTCACTCGCGCGGGAAATGAACTCGAAGTCTTGCGCCCCTCGGCCGCGGACGCGTCCTCGGCGCGGTGGGCGCCCCGGCAAGTGAACGAGCTTCCCCCGCAAGGCGCGCAAGGCTCGGATGCGCTCGTCTATATGCTCGCAGGCGCGATGATCGCGCTCAGCGCGCTTGGGCTTTATCTACTTTTCGGCTCGATGTAGCCCCGACCAAGCCCGTCGAAGCGCGAAACGTTCTTCGCTACGCGAGGCCTCAGCCCTTTGATCGACTGAGTTTCTTCTTGGTGGGGCTTGAGGAAGGTGTCCGAGCGATCGTCTACACTTCGATGAATCGCGCCCTCAGTGGATGCGTTCATCTTGAGTCTCATGCGATCGCTTTCTCTATCCATCGCCCTGCTGCTCCTCGCCTTCGCTCTCGAAGCGGTCGGCATGGGCGCCCACGCGCAGAGACAACCCGAAACATCGCATGAACGCGCTTCATCCGAAGGCTCTCCGCGCATCCTCAATCCAGAGACGGAGATCGCGCGGCTCATCCCCTTCGTCCGCGCGCGCGGCGGAGCGCTTGTCGACAAGGTCTACTTGAAGCGGGATCTCAGTGCGCCCGAGGTCTTCACGCATCGCTTCGAACTCAGCACGTCTCGCTGCGTCCTCCTCGTTGGGCTCAGCTCGGGTGGCGCCGATTTGAACCTCAGCTTGCTCTCGCCACGCGGCCGCGTCGTCGCAAGCGATCTGCGTCAAGGTCCCCATCCGAACGTTCGGTACTGTCCCCCTGAGCCTGGGCCACACACTGCCCGCTTCCAAGTGAGCGCGGGAAAGGGGAATGTTTACTTCGCCCTCTTCAACGTCCCGAGCAGTTATCGCGCCGAGCTCAGCGAGGAATTTTGGAAGGAGCCCGCCAAGGCCGAATCACCTGCCGAGGCGAGCGCGCTCGATCCCACCACGCGAAGACGCATTGAAGTGCTTGGTGAATCGCTCGAAAAGGACGGCTTTCATTCGATTGGCGAGGCCCGAGGCGTGCGTTTCTCGGAGGCCCAAGCCCGGGATTTTCGCCTCAACCTCAAGGGCGACCGCTGTTATGTTTTTGCGACATTCGCTGGGCGCGGTGTGGAAGATACCCACGCATCGATCTTAGGACCCGACGAGATCGAAGTGGTGAGCGATCCCGATCGGCGAAGAGACTCGATCGTTCGCCTCTGCCCCATCGAGGAAGAGCCGCTAATCTTGAGGGCGAGGCTCTTGAAGGGATCGGGGCCGATCTTTATCGCGGGTTGGCAGACGCGACCGAATGAGTCGGGCGTCTCCGCACGCGCCCAAGGTTCGGCCACCAACTCGAGCGGCGCACGGGATGCCTCGTCCTCCGAAAGGGCGCGGAGAGGCGATGGGAACGCACAAGAGCGCAGTGCGCACTCAGCCGGAGCGCATGGCGTGCCCCGCACAAAAGGATCGAGCAGACACGCCGCCGTGCGATCGGACATCATCGACCAGCAATCGAGCGAGGGAGCAGGGCTCGACGAAAGCTATGCCATGAGGCGTGCCGATCTCATCGCGCGTGGTTACCACGGAGGCGATCCTCGAGATGGAGGGCGTCTCGATGAAGGCGAAAGCCGCGAGTATGAATTTCGGGTAAGGGGCGGGCATTGTTATGCGGTCCTCGTCGCCGGAGACGCGGGCGTTGCGCGTCTGGTGCTTACTGCCCGCGATTCCGCCGGAGGCATCCTCGATCGCGATCTCGAAGGAGCCCAAAGCGCCACCGTTCGCTTTTGTCCCACTCCGAGCGAAAAGGACGAGACGATCCGCATCGGCGTGACGCTCGCGCGGGGCGGCGGAAAGCTGAAACTTGGC
Source organism: Sandaracinaceae bacterium (assembly GCA_012514415.1). Lineage (GTDB taxonomy): Bacteria > Myxococcota_A > Polyangia > Polyangiales > Houyiibacteriaceae > JAAYBZ01. The sequence goes on along the minus strand of JAAZAH010000272.1, from coordinate 6,966 downwards.
CTCTTCACTTGGCCTCGTGGTGTGCGAGGCCCCTTCGGACTCGAGGGGGTGCTCTATCTTCGTCTCGCCGAGATGAGCCATCTCCTCGACCTCGAAGCGTACGAGCCCAGCCTCCTCCTCGACTCCTCCATCGGCACACTTCACCGTGAGGGCGAACGGATCGCGCATCCCCTTCGACTCGAAGCAGGGGCATGTTATGCGCTGGTCGCGGTCGGCGACGAGTTCATCAGCGATCTAGATCTCACGCTTTTTGACGGTGAGAAGCGCATCGCCGGCGATAGCTCGCGAAACGCGTTCCCATCCATCCGCCATTGCCAAGAGCAGACGCGCGATCTGCGCTTCGAGATCACAGCGCGACGCGGTCGAGGAAAATACTTCTACCAGCTCTTTGTGCGGAGGCCCTGATAAAAGGGCGCTCAGCGATTGCGCTCATAGATGATTCGAAGGCCCTCGAGGGTGAGAAGATCGTCAACTTCATCGATCATCTCCGTCTCATCCGCGATGAGCTGCGAAAAACCACCGGTGGCGATCACGGAGGTCACTCCGCCCATCTCTGCAGCCAAGCGATCGACCATTCCTTCGATGAGCCCGACATAGCCATAGACGATTCCGCTCTGCATCGAGTGGATCGTATTTCGCCCGATGGCGCGAGGTGGCTTGGCGATCTCGGTGCGAGGAAGACGCGCAGCGTTCGTAAAGAGCGCATGCGCACTGATCGCCATCCCCGGCGCGATCGAGCCTCCTAGGTACTCGCCCTTTGCCGAGATGCAATCGAAGGTCGTCGCCGTCCCAAAATCGACCACGATCACCGCGTCACGGACGCGTTCGTAGGCCGCCACGGCGTTTACAATGCGATCGGCACCGACCTCTCGCGGATTCTCGTAGAGGATCGGCATCCCGGTCTTAATGCCGGGTCCGACGATGAGCGGCTCGTGATCGAACGTTCGGTCGATCGCTTCGCAGAGCGTATCGGTGAGTGCGGGCACGACCGATGCGACAATGCTCGCGCGAACTTCTTGGCGATCGATTCCGGCAATGGGCAGGAGGCTCGTCAGGAGGATCTGCGTCTCGTCGGCAGTTCGACCCTTGGAGGTCTCGATGCGAAAATCGTGGATGAGGCGGGTGCCGTCGTAGACACCCAACACGGTGTGAGTATTTCCGACGTCGACGACGAAGAGCATGATTCGGCCTGGTTAGCTGCGAAGACGTAATGAGAGGCTGGCCTCTATTAGCGCTTCGAAGCTCGAAGGGCGAGCCGGTTCTAACGCTCCCTCTGAAATTGCGATCGGCCCCTTCGCCTCAAGCGGCGCACTTTCGATGGCCTCGGGCATGGAGGGCTCCTCGAGCTTCTCCGGTGCGGGCATGGCCTCGAGCGATGGGCCTGCCTGTTCAACGGGCGCAGCCGCCGGAGGCGGAGGACTTGAAAGCGCCGTCAGCGGGAGCGGCTCGGGCTCGGCAGCCAAAGAAGAAGCCGGCGGCGCGACGGGTTGAGGAGCCGGTGGCTGCGCTTTTCTTGCAGGAGCCACATCCGTTGCTGCGGAGGAGCTTTGAACGGCCGCTTCGATCGATGATGCGGACGGCGCGAGCTCGGACTCCGCAGCCTGGCGCGCATCACTCTTGATACCAAGTCCACCGATCGCGCCGAGGCCCCTGGCCTGCGGCTCGCGAGGCAGGCCCCGATTCTTCTGAATGCGCCCAAGGAGCGCTTCGAGCTTTTCGACCTGCTTGTCGATCTCTACGTTCATGAGATCCTCCCGTCCTTCCGCTGGACGAGCGCCGCGATCACTTCGCTAAGCCTCTGGAATTCACCTCGCGCGCCGCGCTCCCGAAGGGCGGCGGCAACCGACGGATCGAGGACGAGGAAACGATCCTCAACATAGTAAAGCGCGCTCTCTCGCTCGCTGATGCCGTTCATCAAACCTTCGAGAAAGGCGACCTGCGCTTCTTGAGTCAGCGTATCGGGCGCACCAGCGAAGCGAACCGCGAGGAGCGCCCCCCAGCGCTCGAGGCCGATGCGTCCGAAGCCGGCACGGGCGAGCTGCGCAGATAGGGAAGTGACGGCCTCTTCGGGTGAAGCCGCGCCCATGGATCGCGCCGCCGCCCCGAGTGAAACCCCGAAAGAACGGAGCGACGCAAGCCCTGCCTCAGTGGCCGACAGCGGCGCAAGGAGCTCGGCCGGAAAGAGCAAGACGCGCTGCTCGGCGTCGAGTGTTATAGTGCCCGAAGAGAGTTCAAACTTCAGGGTACCGGAGAGGTCAGGTGTAGGCGCCATCATGAGCTCCACAAGCGAGTCTCTTGGGTGTAAGGCGCGAGCCTTGCGCCTGTCAAATCCTATGCGCATCTAGGCCTCACGGCGCGCGAATCCGATCCTATCCCCCTTTGCGGAATGCGCCTATTTATTCTCAGCTTTTTTGCAGTCATATTGGCGCTATCCGCCGCGATCGCCGAGCCAAAGGAGAGAAGCAGCCCGCTAAGGCGCTGGGTTTCGGGGTTCAGTCATCGGATCTGGGCGGGGCCCATCGTCGATGCCCCCGTGATCTTCCCGCGCCCCGCAGCCCCACACCTCGCCTCTTCCGCCGACGATCGCTTTCACCTCCACGGCGAAGCCCATCGCATCCGCGATCGCATGGCCGTACTCGGCGCGCTGGATCACGCTCACGAGGTCCTCCTTCGACTTGGGTTTTCTCCGCCCATTCCAGATGGGGGAAGAGGCGGCACTCAGGGCTTCGATCTTTATTTCGTCGACGAGCCCATCGGAGCAGAAGCGCGCAGCGATGGCCTCGATCCGCTCGCCTCTCTCGACGCCGCGATGGCGTATGGTGTCGTGGGCAACGATGTCCCTCCGCGTCTCATCCCCGCGTGCGTCGTCGACGCCTACGCCCAAGCCGCCCTCCTCGGTCTCGATCCGGCGGAGAGTCCGCGGATTCGCCGCGCCCTCTCCGCGTTCATCACATACCAGACCCTCGGAATCGCAGGCTGCGAGGACGCCATCGACGCGTGGCAGTTCGCTCCCGAAGAGGGCCCCTTCTCCGAATCGCTCCACGAGGGCGCAGGCGGCGTGCTCTTCCTTTTAGTTCTCGACGCGCGATGGGGTGGTGAGGGGCGCATCCCCGCCGAAGTGCTTTCGCTCGCGCGGCAGCTCACGTGGGACGGAAGCTCACTTCGGGCCTCTCCGGATTTCTGGGAAGCGCTCGAAGCAATCGCTCAGGCGAAGCAGGACCGATTCGCCGATCTCCTCGTTGGTCTCGCCATCGATCGTCTCTTCACCGGTGAGTACGCTGCGCGGCCCGAGCTCCGCTCAATTCCGGCGCCTCATGCATTTCGGCGGGGCAGGCCCCGAATGTACTCATTCCATACCGGCGCGAGCCCTCGCGGGGTCGCACCGGGCGGCGCGATTCACGCGGAATTTCGCCTTGAGGGATTGGAAGAGGGAGACGCGCTCAACTGCTGGGTCGATGGCGAGTTCGGTTTCCAGTTCACACTCGCCGCCCTCGCCTTCGATGAAGAAAACCGCGAGCTCCGCCGCTTCGTCTCGCCTCCTGGGGGCTCGAACCACCGCGCCTTCGTCCCCTTCATCGTTCCTGAGGGCGCGCATCGCATCCGGCTCATCGGCATCTCCCTCGGTTTCGAGCGGCCGGATGAAGATCTCCCTCCCCCGGTCGCACGGCGGGCGCGTTTCATCCTCGAGCGCCCCGAACAAGCTCGGGCCGAGCCTTAAGGAATACAAACGGTCGCTTCCCGACGGCTTCGACGCTCAATCGCGCGGGCGGCGACGCCGGCGACGCCGCTTCGGCCGAGCCCCCTCGGCGCTCGGACTCGGCTTCGGCGGCTCGATCGCCCAGTCGGGGACGGACTCGCCCCGCGCCTCGCGTGAAATCCGAAAGAGCATCGCCGCCTCCGGGAAGAACTCACGATGGACGAGGTTTCCGATCTTTCCGGCCCGGAGCCGTCGCTGGATCAACAGCAGCGTCGTAACCCGATCTCTCAACCTTCGCGGGAGAACGAGTCGCTCGTTCGCTTCGGTCAGGGCCTCGGCCACGGCATCGGCCGCGCTCAGATCCCCCGATTCGAGGGCGAGTTGATAGGCGCCGCTGAAGAGCGCGGCAAGGAGCACGGCGTCGCTCGGAAGCTCGTCGGCAGCCGCAAGATCGTCGATGATCGTGAGCATCCCAAAAACATGCTCGGCCAGCTCCCGACTCGATTCGAGACTCGCCGCGAGGCTTGGGAGAATCTCCTCGAGCACTCCGAGATCCAGCGCCAAAAAAATCGAGCGATGCGCCGCCCCACCGCGGATCAAGCGGAGGATCTCCTCGAGAACGCGCGGTTTTGCAGCTTTGTGGAGCTCGGCGCGATGCTCGATCATCGCCTTACAAACACTGCGCTCAATGCCCATATCGAGGCGCGCAGAAAACTTAATCGCGCGAAGGATGCGAACGGGATCTTCGCGAAAACGAACGCCGGGTTCGCCGATCGTCCGGACGACGCCCCTTTCGAGATCGGGCATCCCGCCGACGTAATCAATCACCTCACCCCGCTCGAGGTTGTAGAAGAGTCCGTTGATTGTGAAATCGCGGCGAATCGCGTCTTCGTGCGGTAGCCCGAAGTGGTTGTCGTGTCGGATCAAGAGATCGTCTTCATCGTCGTATTCGAGACGAAGCGGGGCGAGCCGCACCGCGCCGCGTGAGACGTTATTGAGCCCCTTGGCACCCTCAAACGGAAGGATTTCGAAACCGGAATCGGGATCGCGCCGGAAGGTGGCGCATTCAATAATTTTCCCGCCGGGATAGAGAATGTGAACGAGGCGAAAGCGGCGCCCGATGACGCGCGAGTTCCGAAAAATGCGGCGAACCTCGGGTGGCCGGGCATCGGTTGCGATATCGAAATCCTTAGGGCGCCTCCCAAGGAGCAGATCCCGAACACCACCGCCGACGAGATACGCGGTATAGCCTTGGCGCGAAAGACGTCGCAACGCCTTGACCGCGTCGATATCGAGATATTCCGATGGGAGCGGTCTGCGATAGATCGCTGGAGACGGGATTTGAGAGCGTCGCGGCGCCCGGACTGTTCGTCCGCGGTCTTCGTCGAAGTCGGCGTCATAAACGCGACGCGTAGGTGATGGCTTCATAAGGGCGATGTAGGTGCCACGTCAGGTGAGAATGTCGCCGTGTCTAGCAAGATGATGTGTTTCTTGCAATTGCTCGCTTCGCAAAGAAGCAAATCGGCTTGGCGTGGGCATGGGGATTGAAAGTTTGGCCGAACCCCGGCCGGGGCTGCATTCCTCGTGGTCCAGAGAGCGATCCAAAACGATGCCTTCGACATGCGGAGAGTCGGGCGCGTGGCGAGACCCGTTCGGGCCTTTCGCGGCAAACACCCGATTCGCACTCAAACCCCACTCAGTGGAGCGTCGGGGCACGAACCGTGACGAAATGCGCTTGCCTATGAAAAAGGCTTGAGCTGTTGCCTACAATATGGAGTCTCGGCTTCATGAGTCAATGCCGCTGCATCGAACGGCGATCGAGCGCCGAGTGGCCAGGGGCCCGTCTTCGGTGTGATCTCACTCGGTTCAAGGAGGCATTCGCTCGATTAGATCTTGGCCTCGAGGAGCCGCGCCTCGAGCGCAGCCGCCTCCTCGCCGTGGACCGAGCATAGAAATGCCTCTTCGTCGATTGAGGGAGCGAAGCGCTTTCGAAAGGCAAGCGTTCGCCTCGCCGCCTCTTCGAGCCGCTCACGAAACGCGGAATCCGCCTCGCCCTCGCGGATCAGCCGCTCCTTGGCGAGGATCAGATCGTCGTACCTTGAACAGATAAGCAAGAGATCACATCCAGCCCGAATCGCGCGGACCGCGCTCTCCTCGATGCCGTAAAGATCGGAGACAGCCCGCATCTCGAGATCGTCGCTCACGATCAAGCCGTCGTAACCGAGCTCCTCCCGCAAAAGTCCGGTGATGACCCGCCGGCTCATTGTTGCTGGGACGCCGGGATCAAGCGATTCAAAGACGACATGCGCCGTCATGATGGAAGGGATGCGGCGCCGCGCGGCGCGAAATGGGAGGAGCTCGACCGCATCGAGGCGTGCTCGCGAATGTCTGAGGACAGGGAGCGCGAGATGGCTGTCCAGATCGGTATCTCCATGCCCCGGGAAATGCTTGCCGCAACTGGCAATGCCCGACTCGAGGAGACCATCCGAGAAGGCGAGCGCTTGGTCCTTTACGATTTCCGCGAGATGCGAAAAGGCTCGATCACCGATGACGGGATTTGCCGGGTTGGTGTCCACATCGAGGACGGGAGCAAAATCGACGGAGAACCCGAGCGCCCTGAGCTGGGAGCCGAGAACGCGTCCGACAGCGCGGGTCAACTTCGGATCGCGGAGCCTGCCGAGCGCGCGCATCGGCGGCAGGGTGATGACGGGCGGACCGAGACGCGCCACCCTCCCCCCTTCTTGGTCGACGGCGATGATGGGTGGCGACTCTGCGGCCTCGATGATGGACGTATTCAGCCGCATGATCTCTTCGGGCTCGCCGATGTTGCGCTTGAATAAAATCACACCTGCGAGCTCGGATCGAGCGAGGTCCGCGAGGATTTCGGGCGGGGCAGCGAGTGCTGGAAACCCGGCAACGAGGGTCGAACCCGCGAGCTGGCGGAGAGTGTGGGTCATCGCATTGATCATAGAGGAAAGTGGGCGCGATCAAAGGGCTCATCCGGCCCGGCTTTACACTCAAGCGTCAGCGATCCAGGCTGAGCCACGACATGACGCATGAAGAGAGCCCTTTTGATGTGATCGGCGGCCGCGAGGTCGTCTTCGCTCTCGCCGAGCGGTTCTACGATGTGATGGAGTCCAAGGAGCCCGAGCTGACGGCACTGCACGAAACCGACGCCGAAGGAAGGATTACGCCGGAGCTTCGTCATCGGTTCGCGCTTTTTCTGATGGGTTGGCTCGGCGGACCGCAGGAATATATGGAGCGGCACG
>JAAZAH010000271.1 GCA_012514415.1 Sandaracinaceae bacterium | reverse complement strand
ACCCCCCACGCGCGGCGTTCCCTCAGAAATCTCGACTCAGCCCACCGAGCGTCTTGACTCCCAAGGGTGATTCTCGATAGCTTCACCCGAGAGGATTCCAACTTGATCCGCCTTGCTCTCGTATTCTCCATTCTCTTCGTGGCCACCTTCAGCGCCGCCGCGCCCGCGTCCGCCCAGAAGAAGATGGATATCACCACGCATCGGCTCTACAACGGCACGAGCGAGCTCTCGCGGGCCGAGGCGCAGCAGGTCGCGGATGGACGCTTCGGCTCCTTGATGTCCCAGCTTGCTGGCGCGATCGAGCCCACGGTGCTTACGCCCGCGCATAGCCTCGGTTCACGCGGCTTCTATCTCGGTTTCGAGACCGGGGTGAGCCAGATCGACCATCAGAGTGAGTACTGGCGACTCGGGACGCATGGAGGAGCGAACGCGACCGAAGCGGGAAATGCCTTTCCTCAAGGCGCACTCACGCATTCCCGCGGCGTCTTTCGAAAGGGACTCCCCTTTGGCATCGATGTCGGTCTCGGCATGGGGCATGTCTACCTCTCGAACCTTTTTCTTTGGTCGGCCGAGGTCAAGATCGCCCTCTTTGAGGGGTGGTTCAAAAAATGGCCACGCTACCTCCCCGACATCGCCGTTCAGGGTTTCGCGACGACCATTACGGGTTCAAAGGAATTTTCGCTGACTGTGCCGGGTGGCGGCCTCATCCTTTCGAAGCCGCTTGTCTTGGGGCATAGCGCGACGCTTACGCCGATGGTTCACGTGCGCGCCGTGGGTATCCTTGCCGACTCCGAGCTCGTCTATGCGGCGGGAATCACGAGCGGCTCTCAAGTGACGGCGTTCAATCGGATGCGAGGTTATCGCGTCCGCGTCGCGCCGGGACTCGTCTTCCGCTACCAGAAGCTTGTGCTCTCCGGGGTTTTCTCCATCGATGTCATGGATCCGACGCGCGTCGAGGAGATCCCGAATGCTCCCGAGCTTTCGGGTCAGTGGCGCATCGATTTCGGCGTCGGCTTTCAATATTGAGGCGAGCTCCCATGGAGGCGCGCTGGGCTGGAACGCTCGGTCATTGTGCATCATGAGTGAGGTGTGATCCCTTTGAACGTCCCCCTCGCTCAACGGCGAGCCGAGATGCGGTGCAGCGACGATGCCGATCGGATCGGCGGCGTTCGACACCTCGTGTTCCGTGCCCTACTGGTGCTCGTCCTCGTGCTTCAAGCGTGCGCGGACTGCGGCTCGGCGTCGTGTGGGGGAGGGCTCGGCGATGCGCTCGAGCGGTCAATTGCGCATCGTGGCCGCATCGCGGTCTATCCCGAGGGGCCGCGCCGGGCGGTGGAGGGCGTCGAATTCATTTCAGCTGAGCGCATTCCGGGCTTCATTGAAGCGCTCGCAGCGGACGATTTCGAAGCGCTGGCCGAGGCGCTCGCGCGAGGAGGCATCCGCGGGCTCCTTATTGAACGCGATCTGAACCTCGACGGAAGTCTCGGTGAGCTCTCGCGCGGTCTCGCCACGCCTCCTTTTCGGGCGCTCTTTCTCGATTCGAATGCGAGCTATTTCGAGTTCGATCAGCGTCTCGATCTTCCCGCATCCTACCGTGCGGCGCTCGCAAAGACCGCTCGCATGATCCTCGGCGGCGTGCCCCGTCCCCCGCTCGCGTATTTCCCCGAGATGCTTCGCGAGGTGCGGAGCGTCGAGGTGATGGTGCTCCTCAGCGAATCAGGGCGCCCCCGTCTCTGGCGTTCGGCCCGCGCAGGTTCGATCGCGAGCGCGCTCCTCATGGCGAGCGAGGCCGCACGCGATCGTTGGAATGAGCGCGCCGAAGCCATGGGAGGGCCGCTTCACGCCATCCTCCCGCGGCTGGATCTCGAAGTCGCCTTCCTTGTTGAAGATGGGGATTTTCTCGACCGCCGCCCCTCGGTCATTGCGAGGCAGATCACCGCCGACCACGGCGTCGGGTATGAGCAGACCGGAAGCTGGCGCTATCTGCTCCCCGAGCGTCTGGACGAGCTGGGCGAGGAACGCCGAACGCGAGCTTTCTCTCTCCTCTTCGAAGAGAACGGTCTCCCCGACAGCGCGCTCTCGCGCTCCGATCTCCGCCTCTACCGCCTGCGCGTTCATCGGGTCGGATTTTCGCCCGCGCCCGCTCGAGCCGAGCGCCGCGGCAGCTCTGCCCCGGTCCAAATCAAAGACGCGATCGGAAAGGATTTCGAAGCCTTTGAGCCCTGAGGGTCCGGTTCGGCAGGGCGCTTAGGGAGCGGTTCCCACTTCGCTTTCTCCGCCGCCCTCTTCGGCGCCTTCGCTCTTTGGGCTCTCGTCATCTACGAGCGGGCGAATTGCCTCGTTCTCAGGGCTCACTTGGGCCTTCTCATCGCCTCGAGCGGAGGTGATCGCCGCTTCCGCCGCTCCCTCTTCGCTCGGCTCTTGATACGCGGGATAACGGACGATGAACGTCGCCCCGCGCTCATCCCCGCTGAGCACCTCCATGCGCCCGCCTGCCGCACTCGCGAGGCGCTGCGAGATGGCGAGACCGAGGCCCGAGCCATTCGATTTCGTGGTGACAAAGGGGACGAAGAGCTTTTGACGGATCTCATCCGAAATTCCGGGGCCCGTATCGCTTACGCGGATCTCGATCGAGGCTTCGATCCTCCCCCCGATATCGCGCGCGATCACCCGGCGCACGTCCACGCACAGCTTCCCTTCGTCGCCCATCGCCTCGGCGGCGTTTCGACCGAGATTCAAAAGAATTTGCCGAAGATGCTCGGGGTCGATGCGCGCCTGCATGTCACCTTCGCCCATCTCGAGCTCAATCTCAATTCCACTATCGGCGAGCTCGGCTTCGAGGATGCGGACGGTCCTCTCAACCGCCTTTTTCACATCAGCGGGCTCGGCGATCGAGGCTCCCGGTTTGGCGTAATCGAGGAATGAGCCGACAACACGCGCAAGGCGATCGGTCTCTTCGACGATGATATCAAGGAATTCGCTTGTCGCCTCTTCGTCCTCGCCGGGATCGCTGAGGAGCTGCGCACTCGCCTTGATGGCGCCGAGCGGATTGCGGATCTCATGAGCAAGGCCGGCCGCCATCTCGCCGAGCGTGACAAGCCGATCGCGCTCGACGAGCTTTTGGTGGAGCGCGCTGCTCTCGAGCGTGAGCGCCACCTGGGTGGCGAGGCCGACGAGGAGCTGGACTTCATCGATCGAGAATGCGTCGCGGATGCGATCGTCGGCGACGATCAAAAATCCGTAGAGCTCGCGAGAGCGTCCGGCGATGGCGAGGGCGACGCCTCCGTGAAGCGCTTCGATGGTCCGAATCACCTCAAAGAGCGTTTCGGCTTCGCGATCGCGTCGTGCGGCACGGAGATCTTCGAAATCGCGTTCCAACAGCTCGAGGACGAGTGCGTCCTCTTCGAGGAGGCGGCTCAGAAAGGGCTGGGCGGGGGCGGTCTCGATCCGCTGAGGCGGAGGGCTTCCGAGATGCGCGTGCAGCCGGAACGCATGTCCCCCTTCGCTTGAAACATAGAACGAGGCATGGGTGAAGCGGCGACTCTCCTCGAGTCCTTCCATCAACATCGACGCGAGCGCTTCGAGCTCGAGCGCGTGGACAAGGCGCTTTCTCAAGTTCGCGAGATTCTCTTCGAGATCGGCGCGTTCCCGAAAAAAGACCATGGCGATAAAGGGCGCGACGCGGCTTCGAACCGAATCGAAGAGGAGCAGAAGCGCCATCGCTGCAACGACCATATGGATAAAGCGCGGTTCACCTGCGATCTCGCGGAGCGTCCAGACGATGCCGCTGAAGAGCAAGGAGACCGCGGTGAGCACGCCCGCGCGGCCTGCGAGTTCATAGAGATCGATCAAGCGATCGCGCGTGATCGATTGGGAGAGCATATAGAGGAAAATGAGAATGAGGACGGTGCCGAGCTCGGGGATCGTGAGGCCGACGAGTGGCGCGTACTCGAAAAGCGCGAAGGAACCGGCCGCGCCTCCGACGATGCAGAGGTAGCGGAGCCGAGCGCGTTCAAGTCGAGAAGGCGCGTTTGCAGAGCGGATATAGAGAAGGACGATCGCGACAGCGAAGAAGATGGTGACGACGATGGTTGCGATGAGGGCGACGAGGGTCTCGTCTTCGGGGCGGGTGAGTGCGTAGATAAGGATCGGTGTGACGACGAGCCAGGCGGCGCGATGAAGCCGCACGAGGCGGGGATCGTCGTCGTCGACGAAGGCGCGGAAGAAACGCACGGCGACGAGTGTCATCACGACGCCCGCGACGAGGTGGAGCCGCGCGAAAAAGCCGATCTCAAGCGCGCGATGGAGAAAGGCGCTTCCGTACCAGACCGCGACTGTGCCAGAGAAATTCGCGAATGCCCGATGGACGCGCCTTCGCTTCGGCCGGAAGAAAACGCTCGCCGCCATCGCGAGGCAGAGCACGGCGGCGAGAAGTGCGGTCTGGCTTCGAACGTCCATCAAAGGCTTACATACCAGCCTTTGATGGGCGAGAGAAACGGTGCTTTAGCGGGACCGCTCGGCGATCTCTTCGTCAAGCTCGGCGACGCTCCGATTGCGGGGATCGATCTCGCGCGCGGCTTCAACCGATTCGGCGGCCTCGTCGACGCGCCCAAGGCGGAGCAGGGCGCGCGCCTTCAGCGTGTGCGATCCGGCCGAAACCGGGAGCAATTCGACGAGCCGCTCGGCCCACGCGAGCGCCGTATGGGCTTCATCCCGCGCGAGCCAAGACTGGACCCCGCCCGAAACGGCGGCGGCGAGGCGCGGATCGTGCGAAAGCGCCTCGACGTAGCGCTCGATCGCATCTTCGTGACGCTCTCGATTTCGGAGGAAGTTGCCCGCGTTGACGAACTCTCGTGCCTTTGCGCGTCGTCGCCGGGGCGTCATCGCCTCGTACTGCGCATCGACCTCGGTCGGAGGAGCGAGGAGGACGGTGCCGGAGCCCGCCGCAGGCGACTTCGCAGCTGGTGCGGGAGCCTCGGGTTTTTGAGCTGGAGCCGTGGCGGTGCGCGGAGCAGCTTCCTGAGCGTCCTCTTTGGCGAGGCTCGAATTGGTCTTCGCTTCGCCCGCTTTTTGAGACGCCTCATCCCCCGCGCCCGCTCCAGCGCCCGGCCCTCCTTCGCCTTGAGCGCGTATTCCGGGGCTTGCCGTCGTCTCGACCGGAGGAAGCTCCGCCGATGAGAGCGTCTCTTCTCCGGCCCCAGGTAGAACGGCTCCCCTGAAGAGAACGACGAGCGCGAGGGCGACGACGAGCAGGAGGATCCCGCCCCCGATGAAGACCTTCATAAGAAAACCGCTCTCGGCACTGAGAACGGTCGGAGATGAGAGGCGAGCGTCGCTCGTCCGCGCGTCTTCGTCCTCATCGCCGCGCTCGGCTGCACTCGGAATCGCCTGAGTCTGAGCGAAAGCGGAGCTCGCCGTGGGCACGGTTTGGCTGTCTTCAGCGTGGGCCGCGGGCGCGCCGGAAGGAGGCGTGCTTTCATGTGCACTGGCGGTCGAGCGCGTCTCTTTTGGCGCGGCGCGTGGCGCGTCCGTCGCCGCCACGCGCGCGCTTGCATCTCCCGAATGGGGCGCGCCGGAACCCGGCGCATTCGGGGGCGGAGGCTCAGAAAGCTCTTCCGCCGCCACGCGCGCGCTCTCGGAGGCGCCGCCGAGATCCACATCGTGAGCGACTTTCGGATCGTCCGCTTCGCCTTCGAGGGCGTCGCCGAGATCCACGTCGATCGAGGGACCGGCCACGTCGAGATAGGCGAGCTCAGGCGCGGGATCGACGACCGGCGTGACCCGTTCGCCAATCTCGCGAAGTCCGGCATCGAGACCGGACTCCTTTGGGCTTGGCCGATCGGCGGACTCACTCAACGGCTCCTTTTGAGTGAGCATTCCCGGGGAAGGGGGCGCGATGGGCTGTTTTTCCTCGAGATCGAAAGGCTGCGTGATCTCTGCCTGAGAAGATCGCGTGGTTAGCTTGCTCGGCTCGATCGGCTCGGGCCGCTCTTGTGCGGGCGGAGCCGTCGGTGGGGTGGGCGCGACGGGGGGAGCGGTCGAGGCCGCCTCCGCGCGCGGTTGCACGGCGACGCCGATCATCGTCGGTTTGCGCTTGGGAACGTCTTGAGAGGCGGCCGCGACCGGCGTTAGAGGTGTGGCCGGCTTCGGCGCGGCCTTGGGCGCGGGCCTTGGCGGAGGCGGCGCCGGCCTTGGCGGAGGCGGCGCGGGTTTGGGCGGTGGCGGGGGCGCCGCGGCCACCGGTCTGCGAGGCGCTGGCGGAGCCGGCGGGGCGGGAGGGCTTCCGGGCGGAGGTTTCAGATCGACCAGGGGCATCCCCACAATGGTCGCCTTTTTCTTGGGCGGAGCTGGTGCCTTGGGGAGATCGTCTTTTTCATCCTCGGACATCCGCTTTTCCTCTGAAACAACTTCGCAGCGATGGGATCGGTGCCTCAGGCCTCGAAATTTGAATCATATGCAATTTTAGAATGATTCGTGGGATTTTTTGCGCACCTACCGAAATCCTCGCGATCGAAGTGGAGCGATCGCCTAACGGATCAGTGCAAAGATCTTCCTCCCGAGCGTCTCGTCGAGCAGGCTCTCGGGGCGCCCCCAATCAAGTAGAGGAAGCGCCTCACGCTGGACGATGCGGCGAAGTCGCGGGTCTGGGTTGACCACACGCGGGTTTCCGACCCTTCGGAGCATCGGAAGATCCGTCACACTATCGGAATAAAAGAAGCTCTTTGCAAGGTCGATCCCATGGCGTTCGGCGAAGCGTTCAGCGAGGACGACCTTCCCCCTGTGGTAGGGCACGGGGTGGAGGAGGCGACCGGTGAAGCGACCTGCTGCGACTTCGAAACGCGTCGCGATGCGCGCGTCGAGACGAAAATCTTCCATGGCTGCGGCGGCAAGATAATCGGGCGCTGTGGTGAGAAGGACCGTTCGATGACCTTCGGCCTGATGCGAGCGGATCGCATCGAAGGCGCCCGGTGCCCTGAGCGGCGTGATGCGCTCCAGATAGAACGCACTCATCTCCTCCTCGAGGCCGCGCTCATCGCGATCGCGGAGCGCTTGGGCGGCCATATCGAGCCCGCGCCGCACATCGACGATCCCGAGCTTGTATGCGCTCAGAAAGGCGAGCGCTCTGAGCGCGTCACGTCGGCGCAGCGCGCCCCGGCCCCGCTCACGTTCGAACCAGATGCGCGCGCTATTGGCGGCGAGAAGGGTTCCATCGAGATCGAAGAAGGCAGCGATCGTGCTCATAGGATTTTGGCGGGATTCATTGTGGCATGGAAGCCGCGAAGCATCACAGCAGGGAAGGGAAGCGGCCGAGCGTGCCGAAAACTTTCCCAACCCGGCTCCGCGATCTTCATCGACTCGACTTTGAGTGTGGCGGGTGAGACACGTGCTTTCATCTTCGAGCTGAACCTCAAGATCTCTTCACCCTCCTCGCCTCGAGCTTGAAGCGTTGCGAGCAGACCCCGCTGGGGGAGGGCCGGCCCGAATCCTCGGAATCGAAGCGCAAACTTCGAGCCATCCTCGGTTTCGATGGAGATCTTCTCACCCTCTTCGTCAAAGTGCGCGAGCGTCTTCGGGAGGCCCCACTCGACGCGCCCCGCTTCGAGGCTGCGCTCACAATCGACGTGCATCCGTTCGACGAAGTAGCCGCGTCTTCCTTTCGCCTCGACGTGGGTCGGAAGCCAGATGAGTTCGGCGTATTCGAGCGGGGAGGGCGCCGTGTAGCGGATGAATCCGAAGAGCCCGATCGATTGTCCAAAATGAGAGACGGGCTTGAGCCCCGGGGGAAGCGTGATCGCGGAAGTGGGCGTGCGGTAGGCGCGAAGGACCGCGTATCCTACGGTCGCCCACGGCGGATTCGGGTAAGATTTCATTATGAAGAGTCTATCATCGACAGGAGCGCAGAGGGCAACGTCGAACCCCCCGATCGAGCTCCTTGACGGACCGATGGGTACCGAGCTTGAGCGCCTTGGATACGAGACGCGCCTGCCGCTTTGGAGCGCTCTTGCCAATGACGAGGCTCCCGCGCTCGTCAAGGACGTTCATCGGGCCTACGCCTCTGCCGGCGCCACGCTTCATACGGCCAATACCTTCCGAACGCAGCCGCGGCTTTTGGGGGATAAGGCCATCGAGCTGACTCGGCGGGCCGTCTCTCTCGCGCGCGAGGCGCTTGGAAACGAGGCGCGGATCGCGGGGAGTCTCGCACCCCTCGAGGATTGTTATCGGCCGGATCTGAGTCCGGGAACGAAGGCGCTTCCCGCCCATCGAGCGATGGCCGGAGCCCTCGCTCAGGCGGGCGTCGATCTCATCGTCTGCGAGACCTTTCCCCACATCGAGGAGGGCCTCACCGCGCTCGAAGCCGCCCTCGAAACGGGCCTCCCTGTCTATCTTTCCTTTAGCCCGGGCCCGCGTGACGATCTGCTCACGCCCGATGAGGTGCGCTTCGGTAGCGAGCGCGCCATCGCTCTCGGCGCATCGGCTGTGCTCGTCAATTGTCTGAGCGCGCGCGGCGCGAGGCCCTTCGTCGAAGCGCTCGCGAGCTCGGGTGGACGCTTCGGCGTCTATGCCAACGCGGGGATTGCCGAAGATGCGATCGGCTTTCGCGCGGATCGCAGCTTCACACCCGAGCAGTACGTGGCGCGGATCGATGAGTTTCATGCACTCGGCGCCACGATTTTTGGTGCGTGCTGCGGAATGGGGCCCGCGCACATCGATGCTCTCGCCACGCACTTTCAGCTTCGGCGGTAGTGCTCGGGATCGAGGTTGTATTTTTTGAGCCAGCGGTGGATCTGCATGCGCTGTTTTCCGAATGCGCGCGCGAGCGAAGAGATGTTTCCTTCGTGCTCGATGAGCAGATCGATCAGCGTCTGTTTGTCTGGGCTCGGCGACGGCCCCGACGCCGCACTTCGTCCGCGTCGTGCGGCGGGCTGACCAAAGTCTTCGAGTGTCTGCTGAATCTTGAAGGGGAGGTGGCTTAGCTCGAGCGTATCGCCATCCGAAAGTGCAACGGCCACCTTGATGGCGCTCTCGAGCTCACGGACGTTGTAGGGAAAAGGATAATGCGCGAGCGCGAGAAGGAAGGGGATGGTGGCCCGTTTTGCGACGCCTTCGCGGGCCAGAAAATAGGTGATGAGCGGAAGGAGATCCTCGATGCGTTCGCGAAGCGGCGGCACGCGAAGGCTCGCCTCCTTGAGTCGGGCGAGAAGATCGCCGCGGAAGCGCTCCTCCTCAACGAGCCGTTCGAGATCGCGATGGGTCGCCGAGACGATGCGCACATCGACTTTCTCGGCGCGCGTCCCGCCAAGGGGAAGGACCTCGCGCTCTTGAAGTACGCGAAGGAGCTTGGCTTGTGCCTCGAGGGGCATATCGCCGATCTCATCGAGGAAGAGCGTTCCGCCGTTTGCGGCACGGATGAGGCCCTCGCGATCCCGATCGGCACCTGTATACGCTCCGCGCTTGACTCCGAAGAGCTCGGCTTCGATGAGGTTCGGCGCCAGCGCCGCGCAGTTAATCGCGATGAACTCGCCTCGTCGCCCGCTCTTTTCGTGGATGGCTCGAGCCACGAGCTCTTTCCCCGTGCCGCTCTCTCCCTCGATGGCGACCGTGAGCGCAGTCGGTGCGATCTTATCGATCCGCACGCCAAGTAGCTCCATGCGCACACCGCCGATGAGTCCGGAGTCGCCTGAAGCAAGGACGAGGGCCGCGCGCTCCTCCGGAGTCTCCTCTCCGTGTGTTTCGGCGCCTCGGTCGGTGAAACGAAAGAGGGTATCGCCAAGCCGGATGCGATCGTTGGGGCGAAGCTCTTGTTCGACGACGCGTCTTCCGTTGACAAAGCTTCCGTTGGATGAGCCGAGATCGCGGAGGAGGTGGCCTTTGGGCGTGCGCTCAATCAGCGCATGACGACGGCTTACGGCGGGATCACGGAGCTGGAAATCCACCCCGGCTTCACGACCGATGACCGCCGCCTTGGTGGTGAATACGAGCACACCGCTCGAGCTTTCGGGCTCGACACCGAAGATACGGATGAGGCCTGCGATCGGCGCGCGCTGCCCGCCAGGCTCGCCAGCTTCGTCCCCCTTCGTCGTAAGAAAAAGACCCTGTCCCGTGACGCTCATCCAAGGAGAACGTACGGAGGTTTCGCGCCGGAGTTGACCCTTCGAAGCGGGCTAAGGAAGAGGGAGCGCCGTGCGAAGAGGGTTCGCGCAACCTTTGCACACCCTTCGCGCCTTTCTCGCGCCTTCGGACGGCTAGAGCGCTCGACTGTCGACGGCGCTGCGGCGCTTTTTATCGATGGAATTTCGTACGATCCGAGCCGCCTCCAGCGGATCGAAGGGCTTGCGAAGGAAACTCATCTCGGGAAGTGAGCGGACGCTCTCCGGCGCCTCGCCACCGGACATGAGATGAAGCACACCGCGGAAGCCGCGTTTATAGAGCTCGGCCGTGAGCTCGAGCCCGCTTCGATGGCTGAGGTTCAGATCGATGAGCGCGGCATCGTATGCGTGAACGTCTTCGGGGAGGCTGCTGTCATAACCATCGACGTGCAGACCTTCGAGCTCGAAGGTGGCGGCGAGCACTTCGCGAAGGGAAGGATCGTCTTCGAGGAGAAGCACACGACCGGTCGAGTTGACGGCCCGCACTCCCGACCGAGCACGCTTCGGTACGCGGGGGGCGGCAGGGAGATCGAGGATGAAGCACGCGCCTGCGCCAGGCGGGGCCGGCTCGAGCTCGATGGATGCGCCCACTGCGCGGAGCCCCTCGGCGATTCCCGAAAGCCCGAATCCGCCGCGGCTCTCTTCGCCGACCAGAGCTGGACCGCGGGTGAAGAGCCGCGAGCGCTTCTGGGGCGGGATGCCCGGACCGTTATCGCGGACCTCCAGCGCGATACGCCCATCGCTCTCCCACGCTCGGAGCGTGACACGATCGCCTCTTCGGAGCGCCTTGAACGCGTTCTCAAGTAGGTTCCACAGCGCGCGATAGAGGATGGTTCGCGGCATGTACGCCGTGAGCGTCGGCTCGATCTCCATCGAGATGCGGACGCCCGCCTCGTTTCGAAGCGGTGCGAGCAGGGCAATGACCTCTTCGGCGAGCGCATGGAGTCGAACGTGGCTCGGGCGCTCTTGATGCCCGCCCAACGGTGCGTCGAGCGCCATTTTTGCAGCCCCAACCGCCGAGCGGATCCCTTCCATCGCAGCGCGACGCGACCCGAGCTCCTCTCGCTCCGCGACCCGGCTCCACGCCATCACGAGGCTGAGCGCGTGCGCGGTGTCGTGTTTGGCCATCGCCGAGTTCATCGATTGGCTCTGATGCTCGGGAACGATGAGGAGGGTGCCGCCGCTCGCAGGTAAAAGGAGCCCTTCCTCCCGCAAATAGGGGATATGTCGCGGCCTACGCTCATGATATGCGAGTTTGAGCGCCTCCGGGCTGAACGCCCCGCCTAACGCCTCGCTCGCCTTTTCTGGCGAGAGCGCGTCGGGCAATTCGGCCCTCGCGCGATCGCTAAGCGCAGAGACGGAATGGCCATCAAAAAAATAAACCCTCCAGCCCAAGCGATTGGCGAGCCATCGGAAGTCTTTTTTCTTAAGCGTAAACATCCGTCTTGGCTACAACCTAGGCGGAATCAAGAGGAACCGCAATAGGGTGAGCGGAACTATTTGATCACACTCGCCCGATTGGCGTCATTCGTAGTTTCGGACCACGACCTCCGTGACGGGGCCGCGTTTTTTGGCGTTGCAGTTGATCGCGCGCGGTGCGGCGACCCGATCGATGCGGAAGCCTTTATAGAGCTCGTGGATGAGTGGGGTGTCGCTATTGGAGAGCATGACCTTACACCGCCTTCGGTCAAGCTCGACAAACACATCGCGGAGGAGCTCTTGTTCGGCGAGGCCAAATCCGCCCTCGGCGTAGCTCGTGAAATTCGCCGTTGGACTTACCGGAGCGTAAGGAGGATCGAAATAGACGAAATCGCTCGGACGAACATGGCGCAAAATCTGCTCGAAGCTCTGATGTAGGAGCTCAGCGCCCTGAAGCGCTGCCGAGGCGCGGCGTAGCCCCTCCTCATCGAGGATGCGCGGGTTGACGTAGCGGCCCATTGGGACATTGAAATGCCCCTTCTGGTTCACGCGGTGGAGGCCATTGAAGCACGTCTTATTAAGGTAGATGAAGAGCGCCGCGCGCTCGGATCTCGCCATCGAGCGAGCGCCGTTATAGCGCTCACGGCTCGCATAATACGTCTCTTCGGAGTGCGCCTTCTGGAGGCGGCGGAGTCGCCGAATCACCGACTCCACATCGTCGCGAATGGCGCAATAGGTCGTGATCAGGTGCTCATTGACGTCCGAGAGGAGCGCGGAGCGCGGCTGGCGATGGAAGAAGAGGGCACCGCCGCCGATGAAGGGCTCGACGTGTCTCCGGCGCTCGAGGCTCGGGGGGAGGAGCGGTTCGAATTGAGCAAGAAGCCGGCCTTTTCCCCCGACCCATTTGATGAAGGGTGCGGCGGGTCTTCCATGCGGAAGGTGGGCGGGATGGGCGGCGAACGCGGCAGCACTTTGGCTCATGGCCGCGACCTTATTCGTGCCGATCGTTTTCCCCAAAAAATCGGCGCATCTCTCCGAAATCCCCCTTCAGTACCGCACCGCGCAACGGTGTGTTTCACTCGATTCGGCTTTGTTTTGGCGAGATCGAGGTTAGATGAAACGTGTGAAAAAAGAAAAACGTAACCCCACCACTTATGAAATCCATCCTCTTTACGCCGAGCGCTACAGCCCGCGCGCTTTCTCGGATGAGGGAGTGAGTCGCGAGGCCGTCGCCTCGATGCTCGAGGCGGCTCGGTGGGCGCCCTCGTGCGCCAACGAGCAGCCTTGGGTGTTTTTCGTCGCCCGCCGCGAAGAGTCCGAAGATTTTGAGAAGCTCGCGTCCTTATTGGATGAGGGCAATTCGCGCTGGGCAAAGTCGGCGCCTGTCCTCGTTGTCGGCGCGGCACGCACCCAGTGGGCGCGCGGAGGAGACAACGCCTATGCGGCGCACGATCTCGGTCTCGCCACAGCGCAACTCATTGGTCAGGCTGTCGCCCTCGGACTTCAAGCGCACCCGATGGCAGGTTTTTACGCGGATCGCGCGCGCGAAGTCTTGGCGCTTCCCGAGGATATCGCTCCGCTCACGATGATCGCGATCGGGTACGCGGGTGATCCCTCGATTTTGCCGGAGGATCTCGAGGCTCGCGAACGCGCGCCGAGAAGCCGACGCCCGATGGACGAGATTGCCTTCGGGGCGCGCTTCAACGCTCCGTACCTCAAGGACTGAGCCGGGATCCCTCACGCGGAAGGATTGCTCGGGAGGCGGGGAGGACTTCGTTTGCTCCCGAGCATCTCGGCGCTATTCTGACGGCGATGAACAAACCCAAAGCCGAGAACCTGACGATTCACATTGGCGAGGTCGACGCCCCGATGCGGGCAAGCCGCTTTGGGCATGAGGGGGCCGCGCTCTGGCTTACCGGGCTGAGCGGCTCGGGAAAGAGCACCGTCGCGCATCGCGTCGAGCGTCTCCTCATCGAGCGGGGCGTTCACGCGTTCGTCCTCGATGGCGATAATATTCGCCATGGCCTCAACGCCGATCTCGGCTTTTCGCCCGAAGACCGCAAGGAGAACATCCGGCGCATTGCTCAGGTCGCAAGGCTCTTCGTCGAGTCGGGCGCGGTGGTTCTCACGGCCTTCGTCTCGCCCTATCGCGCCGATCGCGACTCCGCCCGCGCGCTTCTGCCTGAGGGGCGCTTCATCGAGGTCTTCATCGACACGCCCATCGAGGTCTGCGAGACGCGTGATCCCAAGGGGCTTTATCGCAAAGCTCGGGCGGGTGAGATCACCAACCTGACGGGGATTGGCGCACCCTACGAGCCTCCCCTCGCTCCCGAGCTTCGCGTCGATACGAGCGCCCACGATCTCGACACCGCGGCGGGGCTCATCATCGATTATCTCGAGTCGCGCGGGATCGTCCCCGCGGCTCGCTAGCGTAAAGAAAGAGGTAGAGAGATGCCGTCACGTGAAGAGATGTGGACAAGGCTTCACGGGGATTTCGATCTCCTTGTGATCGGTGGCGGGATCAACGGCGCGGGCATCGCTCGAGACGCCTCAAGGAGGGGCCTCCGCGTCGCCGTCGTCGAAAAGGACGATCTCGCCTCAGGAACGAGCAGCCGTTCGAGTAAGCTCGTTCATGGGGGCCTTCGCTACCTCGAAAGCTATGAATTTAGCCTCGTCTTCGAGTCGGTGAGTGAGCGGAGGATCCTGCTCGATCTCGCTCCGCACCTTGTTAACCCGCTCGGCTTTCTCTTTCCCGTCTATAAAGGGAGCCGGAAGAACCTGAGCGTCATCAAGGCGGGGATGTGGCTTTATGATGGCCTAAGTCTTTTTCGCTCGCCCAAGCGGCATAAGACCTATTCGGCGAAGGCCGTTCGCGAGATCGAACCCGCGCTTCAGCATGAGGGCCTCCGCGGCGCCCCGCTTTATTACGACTGCTCGACCGATGATGCGCGCCTCTCGCTCGAGGTCGCGCTCGACGCGACGCATGCGGGGGCGATTGTGCTGACACATGCTGAAGCGTATTCTTTCCTCCACGAAGAGGGAAGAGTGGTCGGAGCCCGCGTCCGCTCTCGGCTTGATGGGAGCGAAAAAGAGGTCCGCGCCAAGGTCGTCATCAACGCGACCGGTCCGTGGACGGATCGCGTGCGCCAGATGAGCTCCCCCGAAGCAGAGGCGCTGCTTCGCCCGACCAAAGGCGTGCATTTCGTCGTCGAGCGCGAAAAACTCCCCATCAATAACGCCATTGTCTGCTTTCATCCAAGAGACGATCGCGTGCTCTTCGCCATCCCTTGGGGTGATCGAAGCTATGTGGGCACGACCGACACGGATTTTGATGGCGATTTCGACGATCTCTACGCGACGAGCGAAGACATCGACTATCTCCTCGAAGCCACGGCGGTCTATTTCCCCGAGCATCCACTCACCAAGGATGATGTGATCGCGACGTGGGCCGGGCTACGCCCGCTCATTGATCCGGGGTCGACGGGCCGGGAGATGCGCGGCGGCACCGAGACGGCGCAGACCAAAGAATCCGCGATCAGCCGCGAGCATCAGATCCTCGTCGATGAAGATGGGATGATCACGGTCGCCGGCGGAAAGCTTACGACGTTCCGAAAGATGTCTGGAGAGGTCGTCGATACCGCGGTTCGTGTCCTCAAGCTCTATCATGGGCTCTCGCAGGAGCCGGGTGAGAGCCGAAGCGATAAGGCGCCGCTCCCGGGCGCGCTGGGATGGCCCGAAGACGACGATCACGAAAAGGTGGTGGCCCGCGTCCTCAAGGTTGCCGAGGGCGTGATCAGCGAGGAGATCGCGCGTCATCTCACCAATACCTATGGCGTGGTCGCGCTCCAAGTGGCCGGACTTACGGTGGCGGATCCGAGCCTTGCGACGCCCCTCATCGAAGGGCGGCCCGAGATTCTAGCGCAGGTCGATTGGGCGGTGCACCGAGAGCTCGCAGCGACCGTCACGGATGTGATGCTCCGACGAACCCAGCTCTTTTATCGCGACCTCGACCAGGGGCTGCCGGCCGTGGCCGCGGTCGCAGACCGCATGGCCGAGCTGCTTCGCTGGACGCCCGAGCAGCGCGCGGCATCGGTCGCCGAATACGAGCGCGAGGTCGAGCGCTCGAGGCGATTCCGGGCGGCCTCTTGAGCCGAGGCGAGTGCGGCCGAGGCCACGCGCGCGGCGGTGAGCGCTCGGGCGTGGCGCTCGGGTCTTATCCGAGGCCCGGGAAACTCAGCTCGATGGCGAGCGCCTGATCGCCGACGACGAAGCGTTTCGGTACGAGCGCTTCGATGAGCATCTCGGAGGCGGGGCGGGCGAGGGCTGCGCGCACGCTCGGGACGGTGCGGAGATCGGCCCGAAAGCTGTGATGTCCGTCCCGCTCGATGAAGGCCGCCCCGGGAACCTCTCCCGGCACGACACCGGCAGGCGCCCAAAGGATCTCGGCAATCGTGCCCGAGAGATAGCCAAGCGCTTCGGCGAGCTGCCGATTCTCGGCGGCCGATTCGGGCGTGACCGAAAATCCGATCTCTTTGGCGCCGCGCGGGGCGAACGCCTGGACATAAACCTCGATCTTTGCCGCGACGCCGCGGCCGCTTTCGGCGCAATAGAGATCGATGAAGAGGGCGCCATCCTTAGCGCTTACGCTCGCTTCATCGATCCCCGGGGTTCGAGCGACGGCGCGGGTTAGCCTGCTCTCGAGGATCCGCACCCTTCGATGGCGAAGATCGCCGACGATTTCGCGTAGCGAATCGAGGGGGAGAAGGTTTTTGGTCCCTTCTTTGATACGATCCGTGGCTTGATTGACATAGGATCTCAAGAGATCGAGGCGTCTCATGGACTAAGCTCCGCGTCGCGTACCTTCTTGCTTTCTTTCGCAGCCTGTTGAGCCGCATTGAGGCGGCGGTGCGCCTCGAGATCGAGAGGATGGAGGATCTCGTCGCCGTGACGATAGTGGAGCGAAGCGCGGATGAGTCGGGCTTCGAGGGTGGAGCCGAGGAGCACCTCCAGGATCTCGTTCGGTCGCGCTTGGGCCGTCTCGGAATCCACGCCGACGACGAGCTCAAGCGGGATGAGATCGCCGCCGAGACCCGCGCTCTCGATCGCATCTTGTCCTGCGCCAAGGCGGACACCTCGAAGCGCGCTGCGGACGTCGAATTTGCGTTTGATTCCACGGGTTTCTCGGTAGACAAAGAGAGACTCCATGGCGAGGCGGGATCGAATTTTTTCTTCGAGCGCATCAACGCTGATACATTGATCGCGCAGCGCGCTTCGCGGGATGGCAGCGACGAGACGCGCCTCATTGATGATATGAGCGAGCGGGCGATCGTCGGGGGACAAGAGGCGCGCACCGAAAAACTCGAGCCCGGGGACCTTGAGCGCATTGAGCTCATCGGCGAAGGAGTCGAGCTTTTCGGGCGTGAGGGCGTCCTCGATGAGCTTGATATCGACGAGTTCGGCGAGTCCGGCCGCGCCGAGCGGGAGCGCTGGCGTGAAGCTCATCTGAGGCTTCGGATTGTACCCCTCCGAATAGTAGACGGGCAGACCGATGCGCCGAAAGAGGCGGGGGAAGAGCCGAACCAGGTCGAGATGGCCGTGGTAGGACATCTTCCCGAGCTTTCGGAAGCCCACGCGAACGCGTACGGCCTTGCCCTGGCTCTGATGGAGCATTGGACGACGGTCGACGAGTCCACGCTCGTCTCTCGGGAGCGCCTGGCGCCGCTCAAGAGGCCTCTCTGCACCGAGCGTGCGGAGATGAACGAGACGCTCCTCCCGCATTTGCTCCATATCACAGGCGATACCGCAGTGATAACAGATCAGCTTCTTCTTATTCGCCTCGGCTTCTTCGATATTGGTCGGATGGACGAAGGCTCCCTTCGGCTTTCCGCACGGCGGGCTCAGGCGATTTTTGACGGCGCGGCGATACTCCCGTGCGAGGAAGCCCTCTTCGAGGCCGACGCTGATGTGATCCCACGGCAGGCGTCCGTCGATTGGCAAAGCGGCGAGGGCCTGGTCCGGATCGACGCCGGCCCGAGCGAGCGCCTCGTTCCAGAGTTCGAGCTTGAGGTGTTCATCCCAACCGTCAAAGCGCGCGCCTTGGTGAAATGCCCACTCGATGGCGTCGGCGACTTTGGCGTCGCCGCGGGCGATCACTCCCTCGAGGAACGAGCCTCGGGGGTCATGCATCTTGATTGATACCCTGTGCTCTCTCGCCGCTTGGCGGAGGAGAGCCTGCTTCCGAAGGACCTCCTCGTGTGAGTCCATCTTGCACCACTGAAAGGGCGTATGAGGCTTCGGGACGTGGGTCGAGACGCTCACGCTGACCTTGGCGCGGCGCGAATTTTGGATGCGATGACCGATGGCCTGGGTGCGGGCTCCCGTGAGGACGATGCCGAGGATATCTTCGTCCTCCTCGGTGGGCAGACCGATCATGAAATAGAGCTTCATCCGCTCCCAGCCGCGCGAAAACACGCGCTCGGCCGTCTCCATCAGCTGCGCTTCGGTGACGTTTTTGTTGACCACATCCCGCATGCGCTGCGTCCCAGCCTCGGGAGCAAAGGTGAGGCCCTTGGCGCGCTGCGTGGCCATATCATCGAGAACCGATTCGCTGAGGCCATAGGCGCGGAGAGACGAAACACTGAGATCGACCCGTTTTCCCTCGAACCGCTCGATGAGGCGCCGAACGAGAGGAGTGATGGCGCTATAATCCGCGGTCGATAGCGAAGTGAGCGAGGCTTCATCGTAACCTCCGTGTTCGATGGAGCGCTCGATGATCTTGAAGATGTCCTCGGGCGGACGCTCCCGCACCGGCCGGTAAATCATGCCCGCTTGGCAAAAACGGCAGCCTTCGGTGCAGCCCCGCGCAATCTCGACGCTCACGCGGTCGAAAATCGTCGTCGCGAGGGCGACGGGCCCATCCTCGGGAAAGGGATGCTCGGCGAGATTCTCAACAAAATGCCGCTCGACCGGCAGGGGCGCCTCGGGGTATTCGGGTTTTGGACCCTTGACGACGATGAAGCCCGTGTCTTCATCGACGGCGCGCTCGTAGAAGACTGGGACGTAAAAGCCGCCAGCCTTCGCGAGCTCGCGCAGCATTCCCACACGGCTCAGGTCGCCGCGGCGGCGCTTGGCCGCAAGCGCGGCCATCTCGAGGGCCTTCACTTCACCGTCACCGATGAGAAAGGCGTCGATGAAGGGCGCGATGGCCTCGGGATGTGTGGCGCAGGGCCCGCCTGCAACTACGATGGGATCGTCCTCGGAGCGCTCGCTCGAGCGGAGAGGGATCCCGGCGAGGTCGAGCATTTGGAGGATGTTCGTGTAGGTGAGCTCGTATTGGAGGCTGAAGCCCACAACGTCGAAGTCGCGAAGTGGGCGCGCGCTCTCGAGCGACACCAGGGGGACCCCCGCCGCGCGCATCTCGGCCTCCATATCGGGCCAAACTGCATACGCTCGCTCGGCGAGGAAGCGAGGGTGGTCGTTGAGGAGCCCGTAAAGGATCTTGAAGCCAAGATGGCTCATCCCGATCTCGTAGAGATCCGGGAAGGCGAGGCAGATGCGCGCATCGGTACGCTCCCAATCCTTACGGCGCTCTCCCTCCTCTCCGCCAAGGTATTGGGCGGGCTTCTTCACTCTCGAGAGGAAAGGAGCGTAGGGATGTTCGAATTTACCCATAACGAGACGCTAGCAGTCTTTTCATCTTAAGACCCATGAGACAGAAAGCGAGGGGTGGGACAGCGAGCTCAAACGCTGATACCTTCCGCGCGTGGTTCGGTTCGACGAGAGTCCGCTCGAGCGGGCGGTAAGAGAGCAGAGCGAGTCTCGTGAGCGTGCGCTCGAGGGCAATGAATCACTCCGCCGCTCCCGAGGCATCGTCCATACGCCAGCGCCCCTTGCGCGGTTCATGTGTCGACACGTCGATGAGCTCTTGAAGACGCGCTTGGGGCTCCGGCATGGTCTTGCGGATCCGCGGCTCACGATCGTCGATCCGGGCTGCGGGACGGGAGCGTTTTTTTCGGCCGCCCTCGATCTCATCGCCACGCGCGCTTCTCGGCCGAGGGGGCTCATCGGGCTCGATATCGACGGCGATGCGCTGAACGCTGCCGATGAAGCGCTTGGTAGGGTTGCCTTCGGCCTTGGCGTTCCGCTCATTTTCGACGCGCGGAATACGCTCGAATCGCTCGAGCTCCCGGCGCCTCCAGGAAATGAACGCGGCCGCGACATGGACGTCGTCTGCGTCATCGGCAATCCCCCTTGGTCCGGAAAAAGCGCGAATCGAGGGCTCGCTATTAACGAAGAGCTCCTCGAGGATTTCAAAAAACTCAGCGGAGGCGCTCCCCTCGATGAGCGCAAGATCGGCGTTCTTTCGGACGATTATGTCCGCTTCCTCCGCTGGTCCGCCGAGATTGTCCGCCGCGCAGAGGGCGGTGGAGTGCTTGGGCTCGTCACTAACGGCTCTTTTTTCGATGGGCCCGTGCATCGCGGCCTGCGTGCGGCGCTGCTTCGTTGGTTTTCCGAACTCGATCTCGTCGATCTCGGTGGGAGCGCGCTCCTTTCGCGCGGCGTTCAGCGGGATGAGAACGTTTTTGGCGTCCGCCCCAAGGTGGCGTGCACGTTTGGT
>JAAZAH010000270.1 GCA_012514415.1 Sandaracinaceae bacterium | reverse complement strand
CGTTCTTTTTGATTCGCCTTGGGGTGGACGAGCGGTGCGCTTCGATGAGCCTTCGTTGCGCGGCGTGAATTCGAGGATCTCGGCGCCATCGAATTCGTCCTCCGTGCCGTCATCGCCGAGTTCCTCTGCTTTCGCCGCGCTGCTCTCCGTGGAATCTCGAGCGCTGAAGCGCTTGCGCTCAAACTCGGGCGCACGGAGCTCGCCGCTTGCCGTCGTCACGATGCGCGGAGACTCGGAGCTGGCCGCCGCGGGCGTGAGCTCGAGCGCGATCGCTTCGCGAAGCGCTTCGCTGAAGGAGCGAGCGAAGTGCGCGATCTCGAGTTGCACGCGGCGGAGAAATGCGCTCGTCTTTTCGACGAGCTCAAAGAGGCTGAGCGGCGTGCGGAGAATGAGCGTGATGAGAACGATCGCGACGAGCACTAGGCTGCTGCCATAGGTCCCGAGCACGTCGCGGAGCACCTCGCCGAGGATCTGTCCCACGACTCCTGATGCAGCGAGTCCACCGAAAATTGCGGCCTCGGGTGCGACGATCTGAGTCCCCGCCGTGACCGCAAAGGCGATCACGAGCGTCGAGGCGAACGTGGCTGGCCCAAGTAGGTTGGGGCGGCCGAGGATGAGTCTTCGCGCAAGCAGCGCGAACTCGAAAGTAAAAAGAAGGGCCGCTGCCCCAAAGGCTTGAAGGAAGAACCACGCGATGGCATTTCCGAGCGCACCCGCGAGATTCTCCTCGGCGGACTCGGAATAGGAGAAGATCGCGATCGCAAGGAGCAGCCCGATCGTGGCAGCGAAGACGCCGAGGATCTCGTGTCGCCTCGCGCCTCCCGGAGCGTTCGCTTGGGCGGATGTGTTCTTTTTAGCGCTCATGTGGGCAGATGTCGTCTTTATTAGGGTAGATCCAACCGAGCGCCTGGGTCAATTTATCGGTACGTTCTCGTCGGCATCTCATAATCGACTCGCCTCGGCGCGCCCGGACGAAGCCGAGAACGGGGCATGTGCGTTTTGAGAGCGCACGCTTTTTCGACCCGTTTTCATGCTTCTTTTGCCGTAAACGGCCGCTGTCGTGGTACGCTTCGGGCTTTAGCGTGATGAAAAAAACGAGCTTCTCTGATTTTAACGTCCGGTTGGCCGGTTTCTTGGTGCTCTCCGCTCTTTTGTGGGGCTGCGCGATCGATAGCGGCGATATCGAGCATTGGAAACGCACCCAGAAGGGCCCGGCGAAGATCCTCCGCGTCATGGAGGGTGAGCGCTTCCCCATGGAGCTCAGGGCGCAGGCTGCCCTCGCGATGGTCGAGATGGAGCGGACCGATCTCTCTGCGCTGCACGAGCTCAACCTTGCCTTCCGCCGCCTCGAGAGCCAATCGCCTGAAGCGGCCAAGGAGATCGTGTCGCGCATCGCACCCGAGCTCTCTCGGATGATGGCGGCGGCGGGCGATCCGAAGGAGATGCCTGAACCGCTCTCCATCCGCGCCAAAGATGCAGCCTTTCGCCTCCAAGCCTTTGCCGACGAGGAGCTCCGACTTCAGCTCATCGCGGATATCATCGATTTTTACGCGGTCGATTTCGCTTCACGGAGCCTTCTTGGAGATGTGAGTGCAGAACAAGTCGTGCGTGAGCTCGGCGATCCCGCCGCCAACCGTTTGATCGAGGCGATGGACGCGAAGATGCCCCCCGATGCGCTCGCGAAGCTCGCCGAGCTCATCGGCGAGGAAGGGAGCGATGAGACCAAGGCGAAGGCCGGCGAGCGTCTCATCGCAATCGAGCGCGAGATGGAGTCCAAGGAATTCCTCGAATGGCTGAAGGAGGAATTCCGCAAATCCCAAGCGGATCGTGAGGGTGAGCTCGATGAGGCGCGCGTCGACTCCGTCGCGACGCTCAACCGCGAGCGTTTCATCGCGCAGGGGGCGCTTACGGGCATGCGGCGCCTCTCGGATTCCCCGGTGGTGGCTGAAAGGCTCCTAACGATTGCGCTCGCGAAGCCTCCTGCGGATGCTCCTGAGATCGTCGCTCAGATCGCCCACGAAAAGCGCGAGACGGCGCTCCTTGCGCTCGAAAACCGTGCAAAACCCGAGCACCTCGATCGACTCCTTCAGATCGCCCTCGATTCCGACGATTCGCTCATCGTCCGCGATCATGCCTTTGATCGAATTGCGGAGACGGGATCGAAGGCGGCGATTCCACACATGTGGCCGCTTGTGACGACGACCTCGACCGACGATATCTTGAAGAGGCTCCGTTGGAGGGCAGGCGAGCTCGTCCTCGTGCTCGGGGGCTCCTCGATCCTCCAAGAGTTTCTCTCGAAGCTTCCCCAGGGCGCCCGCGTCGAATACGAACCCGAGGAGCTCGAGGGCTATGCAGCTCGGCTCAGCGTCGCAACCGATCCACCTGATGATGCGATCCGCCAGATCGCGCGGAGCGGAGGACATTGGGTGCGTCATGTGATCGCCGCGTATTATCTTGAGCGGAGAGGGACCGATGAGGATCGCGCGCTCCTTGAGCGGCTTTCCAACGATCGCACCGCCACGGTGGGGGATGGTTGGACCAAACGCGATCCCGTGCTTCGCACGGTGGGCGATGTGGCACGTGGCTCACTCGCCCGACTCGACGAGCGACTCAAAGGCGATTCCAAAGGCGACGATTCTGATTCATAATAGAGGACGACATGGCTGTTGATCAGAACAAGAAGACAGTGCGCTCCTTCCAGTGCCGTGAATATCTCTGGGAGGTCTTTGAGAGGATGAGTGGCGAGCTGGACTGCTCGGTGGACTATCTGATCAACGAGGCGATGCGTCAGTATGCGCGGAGCCGGGGCGTGCGCACTTCGCGCGCGAGTCTGAGTTCGATCAACCTCGCTTCCTCGCCGAGCCTGAGCGAGCGTGCCCCCGAAATGAGCGCGCCGGCGGCATCGGTTGCGCCGGCATCGGTTGCGCCTCCAGCGCGTCCCTCGGTCGCGCCGACGCAGGACGAGCCGTTCAGCGTGCCGCCGCCCAAGGCGCCGCCTCTTTCGAGTCCGGGGCTTGCGCCGCCTCCGCTCCCCTCGATGCCGCCTCCGGCACATGTCATCGCCCAACAGCGCCCGCCGCTCTATCTCATCTTCAACGGCCAGAAGACCCTGATCGACAAGGATGAGTTCATCATCGGGCGCGGCTCAAAATCGAGCGATTTCACGATCAAAGACGGCAATATCAGCCGCCGCCACGCGATGATCGTCTTCCATAACGGCCATTATTATATGAAGGATCTCGGCAGCACCAACGGGATCGATTTCGCGGGGCAGCGCGTTGGAACGAAGCTCATTGACGAAGGGGACGTTTTCCGGATCTGCGACTACGAGCTCCGCTTCACGTATCGATGAGAGAGTTCGCGCTCGCGCTCGCTCTCTTCTCGCCCCTCTGGTTGAACTCGGTGGCGATTGGGGATGCCGGGGGCCGAGACGGGGCGGATAAGCGAGCTCAGGTGGAGCGCATCGCCGAGGCAGCGGCCGAGCGCGCAGACGCAGAAGCCCGTCCGCGCTCTCGCGATGTCGGGCCTCCAGAATATGAACTCGACGATCTCGAGGCCGTAGGCGCGCTTCTCGGCATTCCGCCGGCGCGTGAGGCGTTTGAGGACCGTGCGCTTGGCGCACAGCGCGCTCTCGAAGCGATGCGCCGTGCCATCGCGGCTCGCGCTGCCCGCTTGAGCGACGAAGCGCTTCGCGAACTCTTCGAGCTTTTTGAGGGAGCGATCATCCGACAAGAGGGAGCGCTCTTGAGGATTCGGCGCCCGCGCTTCTCTCTGAAGGAGCTCGAAGCGGTGGCGCGTTTGCTTGAGCGCGATCCCAGCCTCCGCGTTGATCTGAGGCTTTGCTGTGGGAGAAGGACGGACGAAAAAAGAGCGCACGAGGCGCTCTCTTCGTTCGTCGAGCGCTGCTCCATCCGCTCACTTTCGCGAGGGATGCGCGGCGCTCAGCTCTTGATCATTCGAGAGGTCGACCGGAAGGACTGAGCTCGCCGCAGACAAGCAATGAGAGTTCATCGTTTTCTGCGTAGAGCCCGTCGAACGTCACGCCGCAGTTGGCGCTTTCGTTCGTTTCGGCGCTCGGATAGAGGCACTCGCCGCCCGGAAGAACCGCGGTCCCCTCAGGGCAGAAATTCTTCGTCTCACCCGTCTTGAGGAAATGCGCGAGCTGCTGACGCGCCGATTCGGTTCGCCGGAGCTTGCTGTGGGGGTCATCACAGATGCCCTCGCCTTGATAGGCGGGCGGCTGGTTGCACGGCGGATCGATGGGGTTGCCATAATCGTATTCGGTGATGGAGTTCTCATTGGGCCCGGCTTCGTCGACCATCTCGAGGCCGAAGACGCTATCGGCGACGCCCGAGCGGATCATTTTTGCGTTCATCGCGCGCGCCATTACATGCGCCCCCAGTCGCGTGACCTGATGATCGCCTGGCGCGTTCGTCATCAGCACGTTCTTCGTCGTGACTCCGGGGAGCTTCACCTCATCCGAAGCGAGGAGATGGGAATAGCCGCCCGGCTCGCAACGATCCCAGAGATGTTGGAGAAGCGCGATGGCCAGCTGCTGACCATTGGCGTCGGGAATCTGCTCCTTCATCAAGCCGAAGAAAGGAGTGAAGTCCACGCTTCGGAAGAGCAGCAGTGAATAAGGCTGACCCATCACATCGAGGGCGGCGCGCTCGATGTGCGGGCTGATCGCCGCGTAAACTGCGCCCATGATGCCGCCTTGGCTGATGCCGTGATAGTGGCGGATCTCGGGATTCAGGAAGCGGCCGAAATCGGGATCGTTCGAGAAGCTCTCGACCATCACATCCATCAGGATGATCTGCTGCATCATGCCCTGATGGAGCCGATCGAACATCGGCGCCGTCATCGAGAGATCGGGCTCGGTGTTGAGCGTGAGTCCAGCCCATGGCGCATCTTCCGTCGCCATTCCGTCGAGGCGCGTGCCAAAGAAGATATAGCCGTGCTCGTTGATGAGGCTCCGGAAGTTGCCCGCGTAAATCTGGGACTCGGAGCCGAAGAGCCCGTGGCCGTATTGAAGGAGCGGCTTCGGCTCATCGAGCGCCGACTTCGGGATGAGCATCGCGAAGGATTGATCGTGGTGAGGAGCCTCCTCATTGACGATGGGGAGCCCGCGCTCGTCGAGGAGTAGCGAGCCGCCTGCCTTCTGCTCGGTCATATAGTTCGGGACGCGGAAGGTGCCCTCGATGCGGTAGGCGATATGCTCCTCGTAGCCGCCGGGGAGCGGCTCGCAGTTGAAGCGCGAACCGTTGCCCGGAAGATCCGAGCAATCGCCAGCGACTGAGGTGATGGTATAGGGATGACCTTCGGCGCGGACTCTCTCAAGGCCATCATCACGCATATGAAGGAGCATCCGCGTATTGCTCTCGGTGCTCGCTGTCGTGAAATCCCACGCGAGCTGGAGCGAATCCTTCTCGATGCCGGCATCTTCGAGCGCTTTGAAGATTCCTTCATAATGCTCTCGCCGGCTCTCGATGCGCGGATCGTCCGAGCTTCTCCCATCGCGGAGCGCGAGGAAGGCGTCGCTCGGGGCGATGACATCCCCGGATGGATTCTCAACGCCGCGGACGGCGACGATATAACGATGACCGTCCTTCAGGCGGATGACGGGGCGGATCGTGAGCGCGCGCGTCTCAGCGCTCGTCGCGTTCTTGTCTTCCTCGGCGAAGTGGGGAATCAGCTCGCCCGACTCGGCGTCGAGGACGATGGTCTTGCTGCTCGTCTCGATGGAGCTCGCAATGCCCTCATCGGTCGGCTTAGGGAAGCCCTTATCGATGCCGTCCGGAAGCTGAAAAAGGATGGT
>JAAZAH010000269.1 GCA_012514415.1 Sandaracinaceae bacterium | reverse complement strand
GGCATCCCCGCTTGGGTGAATGCGGACGCGCTCTCCCAAATGAAGCAGCTCCAAGGCGTCGCCGCGTTCTCGCCTGCGCGCTGGAACGATCAGGAGCGCATTGCCCTCCTTTCGGACGATGGAACTTCGATTCGCGCGCTTGATCTCTCAAAGCCTATCGGCCCCGGGAACCCGCGGCTCATCACGACGGGCGATGGAGGCTATGCCACGACGCCGAGCTTCAGCCACGACGGTAAGCGCATCGTCTATGTTCGCACCCAACATCCCCGAGGCGGGGGCGATGGACCGAACGTGGGGATCGTCGCCGGGCGGCCCGGCCACGGCCCGATGGATCTCTACATCATCGACTACGAGGGCGGCGTCGGGACGGCGCTCGAGGGCGCGTCGCGCGCGAACTTCAACGAATATTACCCCGCGTTCTCACCCGATTCGCGGCTTATCACCTTTACCGGCGCTCCCCACGGTGGAAGCGCCTACAACAACGGCAACGCCGAGATCTTCGTCGTCCCGAGCGGCGGTGCCGAGGAGCCCATTCGGCTTCGGGCAAACGATCCTCCGGCCTGTACCGGGCGAACGAGCCCAGGCGTGACCAACTCATGGTCCAAATGGGCCCCTCGTGTGAGCGAGCATCAGGGCAAGCGGTATTATTTCTTGACCTTCTCGTCGACGCGACGCGAGGGCGGGATCCACCAGCTCTATCTCACCGCGATCGTCGACGATGGAGAGGCGCTGCATACCTTCCCTGCGCTTCATCTTTGGAATCAGATTCCGGACGAAGGAAACCACACTCCAGCATGGGAGGAATTCTTTATACCGATCGTCGTCCCAGGCTGAGGGTAGCCTAGTCCCCGTTTCGGGCTACATTTTCGAATTTCGGAGGTTTTTCGCGGTTCTAGTCGCGTCTGAGGCTTTATCTCCAGCAAAAGAAGCGGCAAGATAAGGCTGTGGATCCGTATCTACTCATCGAGTTTCAATCGCTTCTGGTCATCCGCCGCGTTGGGCCCTCCTCGCGCGATACCTTCGCCGAGATGCTCGAGCGTGCACGTCAGTTTTGCGCGTCTTCCGTCCGGCCCATCAGCTATGTCTACGACGGCGGCCCGATCGCGGAGGGGCACGTCGACGCGGCCTCCCGACAGTACGCCGCCAAATGGGTGAGCGAGAATGAGGCCCTGCTCCGTGCCCGCTGTAAGGGCATGGATTTCGCGATCAGCAACCCCATCTCGCGCGGTGCCCTGACGGCCGTCCTCTGGCTCCGCTCACCGCCCGTCGATGTGAAGGTGCACGCAGACCTTCTCGCGGCGACAAAAGCTGGCATCGAGCGGCTGTCGCTCAACCTCGATCCGGCTCAAGTCGTCCGGGAGGTGGAGGCACAGATCGCGCGGAGATCTCCTCAAGCGCGAGCTTGATCGGTCCGTATTTCGGCTCGATCTCTTCTTCACCGCGCTCTTTTCGGCGTTGATCGGCGAGCTCAAGCGCGAGCGCGATTGCGCGGCGGGTCGAGGCCAAGATCTCAGGCTCCGCACGCAGGATGTACTCTTCGCCGATGCGCCTGACGAGCCCCGCGCGCTCGAGCGTCCCGTACATCCCGGGGCGGACTCCGCAGAGAATCAGCCTCCCGCCCCGCGCGCGCGCCTCTTCGGCGATGCTGGCGATCGCATCGGCTGTGGTCACGTCGAGGTTATAGGCCTCCTGCACCCGGAGCACGAGAAAGCGCGCGTCCTCTCCAAGTACCCGCTTGAGCTCGGTCTGGAGCTCTTCGGCAGCCGCGAAATAGAGCTCACCCTGAAGGTTAAGCAGCGTAACCTCAGGAGGAAGCGTGCCCTCTTCGCCTTCGCCCTCCCCTCGGCGTGAAAGGAGACGTCCCGGGCGGCCTTCATCCGATTCGTGAATTCCGCCATCGATCGCCACATCGAGCACGCGCAGCTTGAAGCCCTCGGCCCGGCGAAGGGCATAGAAGATCGACACGGCGACGCCGATGAGGAGCGCATTTTCGAGGTGCTCGACGAGGAGGACGCTGCTGAACGTGGCGATGAGGACGGCGCGATCCCCGGTGGTCGTCTCGAAGATCGCCTTCATGCGGGCGACGTC
>JAAZAH010000268.1 GCA_012514415.1 Sandaracinaceae bacterium | reverse complement strand
CGAAAATCAGGACGAGGCGTGTGATCTCGATGTGGTGACCGAAGCGCGTTCGCTCGATTCCCTCGATGTCGTCCTTAATAACTCGCTTGCCTTTGGAGGGTATGACGCCTCGCTCATCCTCGCCGCTCCGGGCAAGTTAGGAGAGCTTCAGCCTTGACCATCGCCATCGTCGGCCTCTCTGCGATTCATCCCTTCGGGGTCGGTCTCGAGTCGCTCCGTGAGGGCATCCTCGGACGAGCTTCGCTCGCGGAGCCCGCTCTGCTTCCCTCCGACCAATTCCCGAACGCACGCACGAATGAGGTGCCGGATTGGGATCCCAATCGCTATCTCGGCGCCAAGGGGCATCGGCATTTCGATCGGCTCACGCGTTTTCTCGCGTCAGCTGCCCAGCTTGCGCTCCAATCGGCTTCGCTCCGTGAGGATGGCGCCTATTCGGGAGGCGATCCGTCGAAGGTCGCACTCCTTTCGGCGACGGCGTACGGCTCGCTCGATGAGATCGCCGAGCAGAATCGAATCGCTGAGCTCGAAGATCCGCGGTACATCAATCCGACGCGTTTCCCCAACACGGTGATTAATGCGGCGGCGGGCTATGTCAGCATTCGCGAGGGGTTCACCGGGCCGAATGCGACGCTTGTTAACGGACGCACTGGGCTCCTATCGGCGCTCGGGCTCGCGCGGGGCTTCATTGAATCCGGTGAGGTGCATCGCGCGCTGGTCGGGGGCGGTGAAGTCGTAAGCGACGCGCTCTACCTCGGGCTTGAGCTGTCGGGAGCGTTCGAGGTGGAGCCTGAGTTTCGACTGAGCGAAGGCGCAGGCTTCTTCATCCTGGAGGCCGCGTCCGAGGCGGAGGCGCGGGATGCCAAGATCCTCGCGCGGCTTCGTGGAGAGCGAACTGCTTTCGAGCCGCCCGAAGAGGACGCGCAGCTCTATCATCCGAGCGCGAAAGCGGTTTCGAGAGCGCTCCGCGGGGCGCTCGCGGATGCCGGTCTCGAGAGCGTCGACGCCGTCGTCCTTTCGGGGCAGGGGTTCGATGTCTACCGTGAGGCCGAGCGAAAGGGGGCGGTCGAGATCCTTGGCGGCTCCGTGCCTATCGTCGATCCGAGTGCTGGCTTTGGCGAGGCCTTTGCGGCTTCACCCATCTTTGCGCTCTCATCGGCAACGCTCCTCTTCCACGACGCCGAGGTCCGAGAAGCCGTCGGCCTCGGTGGCGATGCGCCCCCCAATACGCTCGCTTTCGTCGCCCTAGGGCATGAAGGTCATGCGGGTGCGCTCATTCTCGAGCGCGGTCCGCATGCATGGTGCGGTTAATTCGATTTGACCCCATGCGATTTGGGATGCGCCCCGACTTGGGTTAGGCTCCCACTCCGATTCCTGTCATGAGCGCCCCGCTCAGCTCGGGACGGTCCAAACGCCGGTTCGCCGTTTTCAGAGCGGCGGATGGCAACTTCGAGAGATGATTCGAGAGATCAGATGAGCTGGATTGAAGAAAAGGCGAAAGCCGAGCTGGAGCGAATCCGCGAGGCTCAGGCCAAACAGGTCTATCCGTATTTCAAGCCCTTCGAAACGGGAGGGCTTCATACCTCGATCGACGGAAAGCCGATCGTGAACTTCAGCTCGAATGATTATCTCGGGCTCACGACGCATCCGAAGGTGATCGAGGCCGCGAAGAAGGCGGTCGAACGATACGCCTGTGGACTTAGCTCATCGCGCGTTCAAGCGACGACCGTCGAGCATATCGCGCTCGAGGAGCGCCTCGCGGCTTATTTCGGCTTTGAGGCATGTCTGGTCTTTACGACGGGCTATCAGGCGATGGTTGGTACGATCATGTCCTTTGCCGATCGCGACACCACGCTCGCGCTGGATAACCTCAGCCATGCCTGCATCCTCGACGGGACGTTTATGGCCGCAGGGACCCCTCTACGGCAGCCCGAGGTTCGCTTCTTTAATCACAATAGCGCGCGCTCTTTGAACCGCGTTCTCACGAACCGAGAGCGAAAGAACGCAATGGTACTCATCGAAGGGATCTATTCCCTTGATGGCGACGAGGCTCCGATTCAGGAGATCGTCGAGGTCTGTGAGTCTCATGAAAATACGGTGCTCGTCGTGGATGATGCGCACGGCAGCGGGACGCTCGGCAAGCACGGCCGAGGCATCCTCGAAAAGACTGGCCTTGAGGGGCGCGTGCCCATCGTGGTGAGCACCTTTAGCAAAACCTTCGGCGGCATCGGCGGGATCCTCCTCGGATCGCGCGATGTCATCGATCACGTCAAGCATGCCGCGCGCTCTTTTGTCTTTAGTGCGTCGCTCCCCGTACCGATTGTTGCGGCGGCGAGCACCATCCTCTCGATGCTTGAGGACGACGCCGAAGGTCTCGTGGCAGAGCTCCACGAAAAGGCCGCGTATATGCGGAGAAGCCTACTCGAGCTCGGGCTCGATCTCGGGATGAGCACGACGCATATCATGCCCGTCATGTGCCGTGATGAGGCGAAAGCGATGTTCATGCACATCGCTCTCCTTGAAAACGGCGTCATGATGGTGCCGATTACCTATCCCGGCGTGAAGAAGGGAGAGGAGCGGCTCCGGCTTAACGTGACGCGCGGGCATACGCGCGAGGATATGGACAAGGCGCTCGATCTACTCGAGACCTACGGACGAGCCTTCGAGATTCCTGGGCTTGAATCGGCCCGTTGAGGCCCGGTTTCAGTCAGAACGAACGAAAGTCGCTTGGCCTTTTGAGCGCGGGGACCTATTTTCTTTCCATGGTCCGGCTCCTCCTCGTTTTCCTGACGCTCGCGGGGGCGGCGCTCTATGCGCCGAGTCTCGCTTTTGCAGAGAAGACGGGGGGCGGGGCGCTGGGTGAACCGGATCTTGCGGTGCTCGAGGTCGCGATCGCGCTCGAAGGGATCGACGCGGATGAGCTCCGGGCATCCCTCTCGCAGCGGCTTCGGAGGCCGGTGAAGGCCGCTGAGCACCCCACCCCACGCAGTGGCCGCGCGCGGCTCGAGCTCAGCTTTGATCCGACAAGCGGCACGACGCGTTTTGCTTATCACGACGGCGAGAGCGACGCGCCTGCGTTGGTGGTTCTCGCGAAGTTCAGTGGCGGGATGGCGCCGAGTTCGAGCTGGTTACTCGCACAAGCCGAAGCCGCAATTCACAGTTTTGGTCATTGCGAGCCGATGATGCATGCGCCGGTGGAGATCCTCGATCCGTGGTCGCCCAGCGCGACCGCGCGCGCTCAACGGTGGGCAGAGGTGCTCGATCCTTGGCTCGGCTGCAGCCCGCCGCCGAGCCGTCCTGCGATGCTCACCGGGATTCCGGATGATTTTTTCCTCCTCGAGGGAGAGGTCCTCGACCCTTGGTCCGAAGCGGCCTATGCCGAGCGTGGCGAGGCGTTGATCGCGCCGCGGCCGGGCGTGCCCGCGAGACCGCTGAGTATAGAAAAAAGACCATGAGCGAAAAAAAAGCCGAACAAACTGGAGCCATCACGATGCGCTCCGACTACGAGGTTGAGATCCGCGAGCGAGGTCGCTCGAAGGATGGCGAGATCGTCTACGCCGATCGCCGCATCTTCATGCAGCTCCTCGTCTACCGCGCGGGCGAAGACGTCGCGCTCGATTGGGCCTTTAATGAGATCGAGGCTGGACTCGAGGAGACAGGACTCGGCGGAGTCATCTACCGCGATCTCAACGATCCGCGTGGGCTCGGCATTCTCACGTATTCACTCGATCCGCTCGATTTCATCCGCGATCTCGGGATCATTTTCTCGAAGGCGCCTGCGAACCGTCTCGAGCCTCGGCCCGAGTTCACGATGATCGGTCGTTCGTACTCGACGGGATATGAGCAAGACCTCGAATACTGGCTGGTCGAGCGGCCCCAGAAGACCGCGATGAATCCCGATTGGCCTTGGGCGATTTGGTATCCTCTGCGTCGTACGGGAAGCTTCAACCGCCTCGAGCCTCGCGAACGCGGTGCGATCCTCCGCGAACATGGCACGATCGGCATGGCCTATGGGGATCGTGATCTCGCTCATGATATCCGCCTCGCTTGCCATGGGCTCGATGCTTCGGACAATGAGTTCCTCATCGGCCTCGTGGGCAGAGATCTCTATCCGCTCTCGCATATCGTCCAGACGATGCGCTCGACGCGGCAGACGAGCGAGTTCATGGACAGCCTCGGACCCTTCTTTGTCGGGTATGCTGAGCGGCGCGTCGAGCCGAAGAAATGACCATGGTGCACAAGAGCCACCAAGTTCAGGAAGTGAGCGATGCCGGGGAATAGTTTCGGCCAGTTTTTCCGCATCACGACTGCGGGAGAGAGCCATGGTCCGGGTAACGTCGTGATCGTCGACGGCTGTCCGCCGGGGCTTGAGCTCAGCGTCGAGGACCTCATCGTCGATCTGGATCGCCGACGGCCGGGGCAATCCAAGATCGTAACTCAGCGGAAAGAGAGCGACACGCCTGAGATCCTTAGCGGTGTTTTTGAAGGAAAGACGACCGGGACCTCCATCGCGATCCTCATCCGAAACGAAGATCAGAAGAGCCGCGATTACGCGGACATCAAGGATCTCTATCGACCCGGGCACGCGGATTACACCTTCGATGCCCGCTACGGCTTTCGTGATTACCGCGGCGGCGGGCGGAGCTCAGCGCGGGAGACGGTTGCACGTGTCGCCGCAGGCGCCATCGCAAAGAAGCTCCTTCGCGAGAGGTTAGGCGCCGAGATCTTTGGTTATGTTCTTCAGATCGGCGATGTCGTCGCCGAGATCCCGCAAGACCTCGATCCTGCGTCCATCGAAACGCTCCCGGATGGCTCACCGAATATCGTCCGATGTCCGGATCCCCACGCCGCGGCAAAGATGGTCGAGCTCATCGCCGCGGTCCGAAAGGAGCAGGACTCGATTGGTGGCGTCGCGGAAATCGTCGCCCGAAATATCCCGCCCGGGCTTGGGGATCCCGTCTTCGATAAATTAAAGGCGGATCTAGGGAAGGCGCTGTTCAGCATCCCCGCGGTGATGGGGGTCGAGACCGGCGCTGGCTTTGGCGTCGCGCGGCTTCGTGGAAGCGAGAACAACGATCGATTCGAGACCGACGCGGACGGCCGCATCTTCACGCGAACCAACCGCCATGGTGGGATGCTCGGCGGGATTTCAAGCGGAATGCCCATCGTCCTCCGCGCCGCCGTGAAGCCGACGAGCAGTCTTTCGCGCGAGCAGCAAACGGTGGATCGAGACGGTAATCCCGCGACGATCCGGACCAAGGGAAGGCACGATCCCTGCCTTCTCCCGCGCTTTATTCCGATGGCTGAGGCAATGGTCGCGCTCGTCCTCGCCGACCATTATCTGCGGCTTCGAGCCATCGGCTGAGCGTCTCGAGGCGGGCCTTGGCGTGATCGCGATAAGGGCTCGTCTCTGCGATCTCGAGGAAGGTTTGGAGGGCGAAGAGGGCGCGATGCATGGCGTCGCGCCGCTCGCTTTCGTTCTCGGCGGAGCGGGCGCGGGCCATCGCGCTGAGGTAGTCGTAGATCGCGATCTCCCCCTCGGGCTCAAAGAAGACGCTGGGATCTCGGAGCACGGTGAGTTCGCCTCCGGCGAGTGCGCGGGCTTGCGACGCGAGCTCAATGGCGCGCGCCTCATCTCCCAAGCGATCGAAGGCGACCGCCGCGCCGATAAGAACGAGCGTCCTGGAGCGGGGCGTGATGGCATGCTGCTCGGCGTGAAGGAGCGCGCGCTCGAAGGCTTGTGTGGAGGCGTCGAGATCGCCTGCCAGCATGAATGCCTCACCAAGGTTTGCGAGCGTCATTTGCTGAAGTCCTCGGTCCCGTGTCGTCTCGAGCACCCGTTGGTATTCGGGGATCGCGTCGGCATAGCGGCCGTCCTGGATGGCGAGGATGGCGAGGTGAAAGGCGATGAGATCGGCGTTGTCGCTCGGGTGATTGGCGCGAAAGGCGAGGAGCTCGTCGCGGAGCCGCTCTCGCCGTAGCGGGCGCTCTGCCGGTTCGCTCGTCGCATAGAGAAGATCTGAGATCTCGATCGAGGCCCAATGGATGTCGCGATCGCGCGGGAGGAGCTTTTTGGCGCGCTGGATTTCGGAGGAGGCGAAGAGGAGCTCACCAAGCCGCTCGTTCGGTGACATGCGGAGCGCCATATTTGTTCGCGAAGTCGCGCGGGCTTGAAGGGAAACGGCTTCGCGAACAGCCTCAAGGTCGAGGGTTTGGTAGAAGCGACTCGGCAGGTGGCTCTCGTGAGGTGCATCCTGATGTGAATGCGGCTCGGCCGAAGACGTTTTGGGCCAGGCGACGGCGGCAAGAAGAGCGACGCATCCGAGAGGGAAAACGAACTTCATTGCCTCGCTTCCCTGAGCGCGTGCTCACGGTGATGAGGGCTTTCATCGGCGACCTTCAGGAAGAGTGCGTGCGCTTTGTCCTTTTCACCCCGCGCAAGATGGATCAGTGCGTTACGCGCGCTCCGCTCGGAGGGATGCCCGGGAACCTCTTGGATAATGCGCTCGATCTCGGGCGTCCGTGCAGCCAGCTCGAGATAGATGGCGGCCTCTTCGTTTCGGTTGAGGCGACGGAGCGCGAGCGCAAGACCGAGCGCGGCCTGAGGGTGCATGGAGCGAGCCTCGAGGAGCGCGTTTCGATAGAGGATGATAGCTTCGTCGACTCGTCCCTCGCTTTGGACGAGATCGGCGAGGCGGTTGAATGCGTTGGCGCGCATGGCGATGCTGGGCAAGGCCGCGATGAGCGCGTGGAGCGCGTCGATCGCGAGCGGGTAATTCCCGGCTCGAATCGCTGCGTGGGCAATGCGTGACGAGACGTTGGGGTCGAGGAGCTGGCGCGGGTCGAGCTCGATGGCGCGCTCGAATGAGTGCATTGCCTCGCGCGGATGGCCGCTATAGAGCTGGGCACTGCCAAGGGCGAGAAAGGCCTCGCTCGAGTCGGGGGCGATGCGGAGCGCCTTCAGCGCCTCGCGTGTGGCGATTGCATATTGCTGTTCGCTCAGTGCGCGGTTCGCGCGCATAATGCTGCGGCGGGCCTCGGGCGAAGAGCGTGTCGGAGCGCGGATATCCTCCCAAAGGTTTGATTCCTCAGCTCGTGCGAGGGCGGGCATCGCGCTCGCGAAGAGCGACAGCGTGAGGAAACCGAGGGCGAGGCGCTTGGAGGGCATCGAGGGTGGTTTGCTACGATCCGAGAAGAGATCCCATGGGTCGAGCGCCCTATTCAGGAGCTCGAACCGGAGGATCAATGAAGCTCATCGAGGACGGCTTTGGTGATCTCGCTTCGCTTGAGCACGCGCCCCCCATGATCTTCAAGGAAAGTGGAGGCGTCGCCACTCAGCGGGACAAGGTCGTCGCCCATCGGTCCGAGAACGCCGGATCCGACCACGAAATCGAGCCCGTCGACGGGTCGACGCTCGCCCGTATAATATTCGACGGCCCAGGCGTTCTTCACATCCTTTCCGCTCTCCATGAGGCGGAAGAGGCATTTCGGAGTATCAAAGAAGACCTCTTCTCCATCGAGTGTGCCACCCGCTCGAAAGCGTGGGTCGGCATCGGCCCGCATCCCACACGTGAGACAGCGGGGCGTTTTCTCTTTGGACGAGCAGCCCGAGAGCGTCAGGAGAGGCGCTGCGCCGAACGTGAAGAGAAGGAAAGAAAGGCGTGAGTAGTGAAAGAAGCGTCGCGTCATGGTTCTACCATCCGAAGAGCGTTCCGTCCGCGATGACGCGATAGCGGATCACCGGGAAGGACGAGATCAGCATCAGCGCCACCGCACCAAGGATCAAGAGCCGCGCTCCGCTTTTCATGAAGTCACGGGCGCTCTCCCCGATCGATTGATGATTGTAAAATGCGGCGCCAAGGGTGGTGCGGATCCATCCAATGAGGAGGATGAAGAAGGCCACTAGATAAGGCGCCCCGAAAGCGATCTCGGGGGGCGACAGGAGACAAAAGGCGCAGCGATGCGTTGGCGTCTCGTAGAGGTGGGGAGCGATGGTCGAGGTGAGGGCAGAGGCGTTCGTCGCCATGGCCAAAAGAGCCGCTGTCGCCGAGAGGAGCGCGAAAAGCCGGGAATGCGCCGTAGAGCGCCGCGCTAAAAATGCGAGGCTCGATGCGAGGAGGAGCGCGAAAAGGCTTCCAAAAAATGGGAGCGCTGGAGTGGTTGAGGGAAGCGAATCACCTCGTGAGAGATTGGAGGTGAGGCCCGAAGAGCAACATGTGGCGACGATCGAGAAGTCGAGCTCTTGGACGAACTGAAGCGTGAGGTGGCTTGAATAAATCGCGAGGGGCGCCGCGAAAAGAAAGGCGAAAAATTGCGGTCGGACGAGCGCCGGTATGGGTGAGCGCAAATCCAGGCGATGAAGCTCCAAGAAGACGAGCCCGATGAGCGCCACGCCCGCGGCCGCGCCGAGCGCGAGTGGGCCGTAAGGGTTTGAGTGGATGACGCCGTGCGCGCACATCGCGCCCTCGATATCCTTCGATGCGTGATCGGCGCCGAGGATGAGGGTGAAGAATGCGACGACGGAGGCGAGAGCACCGAGCGAGATGAAGCGGCTCGCGAGCTCGGCGCGTTTTTCGAGGGCGATCTGAGCTTCATTCCGCGCCTCGGGATTGAAACGCCGTAGGATCGGGATCGAGGTGATCGCGCCTCTAACCCATGCGACGGAGGAGCCCAAGGAGGCGAAAAGGAGGGCGATGATCCAAGGACGGAGGTAGTTCTCCACGTTCACTCTCTCATAGACGGATGTAGGGCTGCCCGATCGAGACGAAGATCAAAC
The DNA here is from genome assembly GCA_012514415.1 of Sandaracinaceae bacterium. GTDB lineage: Bacteria > Myxococcota_A > Polyangia > Polyangiales > Houyiibacteriaceae > JAAYBZ01. The sequence goes on along the minus strand of JAAZAH010000268.1, from coordinate 7,207 downwards.
GAGTCTCCCTTCACGGAGCTCGAGCACTCGATCGACGGCGTCCGAGTTCAAGATGCGCGGATCGTGCGTCGCCATGAGGATGCCCGGTCGGTTTTCGGATTGTCCGTTCGATGTGGATTGGCGGAGCTCAGTGAGGAGGGCGAGGACGCGCTCGGCGTTTGCTTTATCAAGGCTTGCTGTCGGTTCGTCGAGAAGGAGGAGCGCAGGATCAAGGACGAGGGCTCGCGCGATGGCCACTCGTTGGCGCTCCCCACCCGAAAGCTTGTCGATGCGCGTCGAGGCAAGCTTCGAAATCTCGAGTCGTTCGAGGAGCGTATTCAAACGCTCGAGATCCGCTCTCTCGGCGCCGCCGCTCGGGATGAGGGGAAGGGCGATGTTGTCGAGGACGGTCATGGCGGGAAGAAGGCCGAGGCCTTGGATGACGAAGCCGATCTTCTCTCGCCTCAATCGGCTGAGGTGATGGGCGCGGAGCGTGATCATATCGACACCGTCGATACGGACCGTCCCGCTTCTCGGAAGGAGGAGGCCACCTAGGATGGCGAGAAGCGTGCTCTTGCCGCTCCCGCTGGGTCCCGCAAGCGCGACCAATTCTCCGCGATCAAGAGCGAGTGAAATGCCGTGGAGGATTTCGACGGTCTTCGCCCCATCGACAAAGCTTTGCTTGATGCCCTCCGCTTCGAGGAGTTTCGGTTTCTCTGCGGTCATCGTCCACCTCGAAGCAGCGCATCCGCGTCGACGTTTGCACTTCGAAATGCCGGGAGGATGGAGATGGCCGTGAAGGGGAGAACGAGGATCGCAACAAGCATGAGGAGCTGCGATCCATGGAGCATCGGGGTGAGCTTGAATGTCGGATGGAGCGAGCTCCAGCCGAGCAAGAGATCGGCCAAAAGAGGCGCATCGAAGATGAAGAGATAGAGATAGGCCAGAGAGATGCCTAGCGCCGCCGCGATGCCAGAGAGGGCGCTGCTTTCAAGGATGCGGAAGGTGAGGATGTCACGAAACTCCCATCCGCTGATGAGAAGGACGCCGGCTTCGTAACGCTCCTCGTCCGAGGAGCCGCTGAGGCGATCCCAAGCAATAAGGAGAAACGAGCCGAGGATCGGGAGGAGAAGCGCAGCGAGGAAACCCGCGCGCTGGCCGAAACTGAGGGCATAGGCGCGCTCGATGGCGCTCCGCTCGACGATCCTCGCCCCTGGGAGCAGTTTTTCGATCCTCGCGGCGATGGCATTCGCTTCCGAGGGGGCGCTAAGTGCGATGGCGAGATCGGTATAGAGCTCGTCATCGTATCCCAGCAAAGAGCGCGCGTCCTTTTCGGTAAAGAGCGCGAGATCGCCGGCGAGCAGGCTCGAATCGCTGGTAAAAACGCCTCTCACGGTAAAGAGCTGAAATCCTGCGGCGCCGGGCAGGGCAATCGAGTCGCCGGGACGGAGACCAAGTGAGTGCGCGATGCGATCCCCGATCGTGAGCTCGCCTTCGTTATCGGGGAGCGTTCCGTCGAGGATCGTGGGGAGGGCGGGATCGCCATTCTTCGCCATGACCGTGAGATTCGCGCTCAGCGGGGGGAGATAGAGGTAGCCCCAGACGCGCGGTGTAATGGAGCGGACTCCGGGATGCGACTCGAGCTCTTTGAGCGCATCGCCCGCGATGCGTTCAGGGCGCCCACCGCGCAGCTGATGGACGCTGAGCTCGGCCATGCCCGGGATGAGTCGCTCGTATTCCGCGCGAATCGAATCGTGTAGGAGCAGCGCCGCGCTGAGTAAGAAGGCGATCAATAAAAGTCCAAACCCAAGGCTTAGGCTTCGCCGCTTTCGCCGGATCAGAGAGGCGAGGGCGAAGGCCAAGAGTGAGAGAAAGCGCTTCATTCGGGTTGAACCTTAGGGCGGATTTCGCGATGAAGCGAGAGCGGCGGCTGGAGAGCGCCCGCTGGATCGACATCGAATCCGCTCGGGGTGTCGGCGAAAGGAGCCATCGGCTCGGAGAGGGAGGGGTGCCGGAGCCAGCGCGCGCTCGAGGAGAAAAACAGCTCTGCCGAAGGGAGGAGCGAGACGAGTGCGCGTTTTTCGTCAACGCGCTTTCGTTCGTCCTCGCGGCGGATCGAGGCGTCAATTAGAGCGAAAAAGAGCCCCCCGATCGAAACGAGGGAGAGGAGAAAGAATGGAAGGAGCGTACGTCGAAAAGAAGCGATCATTCCGTCGATACGAAGAGGATCTGCGTCAGAACGGCGTCTGCGACAAGGACCGTGATCGCGGCCGCGACGACGGTTTGCGTTGTCGACCGCCCAACTCCCTCGGTTCCGCCCCGAGTCCGCATACCAAAATGGCAACCCACAAGACCGATGAGCGCCCCGAAAACCGGCGTCTTCGCGAGACCATGAAGGAAATCCGTCAGCGTGACGGAGCGAAGGGCGGCGTTCGCGAAGTCGGTGGGGGTGATGCCGAAGGAGACGTGGGAGATGCCCGAAGCGGCCACCATACCGACCGCGAAAGCGAAGATGGCGATCAGAGGCATCACCGTCATCGCCGCGATGACGCGCGGGACGACGAGGCGGCGAATCGGATCGGCCCCAAGCGCGCGGATCGCGTCGATTTGCTCCGTGACGGCCATGGAGCCGAGCTCGGCGGCCATTCCAGCCGAGATGCGGCAGCCGACGACGAGCGAGGTGAGTGCCGGGGCGAGTTCGCGTGCCTCAGCAATACCAATGGTGCGCGGGAGCGCCAGCTTGGCTCCATAGCGCTCAGCGAATGCGCCGAACTGGAGGGTCATGACAATCGCGACGAAGACAGCTGTCGCGAGCGCGATGTTCATGCTCTGGACACCCATCGCGTCGAGCTGCTGGACGTAAGCTTTGCGATCGAAGCGCTGCGTGAGCGCCGTCCTCAAGGTGCGAAAGGCAAGGAGGGCTGCGCTGCCGATGTTCTCGATGAGCCCGCGTGCGCCCTCGATCTGACTGGTGAGAAAGCTGCTGCGCGATTCATGTTCCCGGAGAGTCATCGCGGAACCTCCGTGGTGAAGCTCTCCGCCACCCGCTCGAAATAGGGCCGGGCATGTTCAAAGGGCTCGCCGGGGCGGGCGATGAGCGCGAGATCGTAGACGCATCCGTCTTTTTTGAGAACACGGAGGATGAGTTCTCTTGCGACCCCGTCGACTTTCGCCCTCAGGTGAGTTTCAAGCGCCTCGCGACCGTCCATCGGTAGGAGGCGTTCCTCGATCTCTTTGCGTTCGGTAAAACCGATGAGCAGATGCGCCTTGAGCGCGGCGAGGGGAATATCGAGCGAGCGATCGCATCGCGCTGACACCTGGAGCACGCTCCCATCGCCATTGGCCCAAGCGAGGCCGGATTGGCCTTCGAGGAGAATCCGCTCGAACCCTTCCCGTGTAGCGCCGTCTTCGGGATCCGTCGGGGGATCCACCGCGAAGGTGACGAGTCGATCGCGGTAAACGCTCTGCTCGTACGCGCCAGCGCTTTGGCACGCCGAGGCACCGCAGACGAAGCCGCTGAGGACGAGCCCACGGAGGAGCGTTTGGATGTTCAGGGTGAAGATTCGCATCACGAGTGGAAAGGAAAGATCGGATTAACGGAGAGAATGGTCTACACTACACGGCGTGGATCCGATAGGTCGTGGAGATATTGGCCCGATTCCGGGGATAAAGCTATTAGAACGGCTCCTCGCGGATGGGTTCATCGCTCGTGAACAGTATGAGCGCGCGGCAATTTATGCTCGGCGGCGCTCGATTCGAGCGGAAGAGGCCCTGCTCGAGCTGGGCGAGACGGAGGAGGCTGCCCTTCTTGGACATCTTGCGACGCGCCTTCGCACGCAGTTCGTCTCGACGGAAAAGCTCGCTCAAGTGAAGGTCGCGCCCGCGCTCCTCAAGCTCATCCCACAGCGCGTCGCCGAGCGTTTTGTCATCTGCCCCGTCCTCTACGATCGGACCAGCGCAACACTGAGCGTCGTCGCAGGGGAGATCGACGCCTATGACATTGAGAAAGAGCTCGCTCTGCTGACGAAGGTTCGGCGTGTCCGCGTTCTCCTCGCTCGCTACAATGCCGTCCTCGCCCTCATCCGGAAGAGTTACGCCGAGGAGACGGATGCTTTCCGAACGCTGCTTGAGTCGGCACGTGCCGAAGCGTCGAGGATGAAGGTCGATCTCGACTATAAGAGCGATGGGAGGCATCCCGAGACAGGCTCTTTCGGGCTTGACTTCGGTCCGGGCCTGGATGACCCGCCTGCGTCGCGACCGATCACCGCCACGGCGTTTGAACCTGTTCATGGGGTGAGCGTCGTTGCCCCGACACCCACGGCGGGATCCGAACCGCCAGCTCCTCGTGAAACGGGCCATAGCCATGAGGCACAGCTTGAGCTGGTGAATGTGCTCGTTGCGCTGCTCGAGCAGGATCGCGGCGAACTTCGGGGGCATTCGGCGCAGGTCGCTCGCTTGTCGAAGGAGCTTGCACGGCTCGACGGACTGAACGAGCAGGCGCGGCATGCGATTGCACTCGCGGCGAACCTCCACGACATCGGAAAAACCGGCAGCTACCATCTGACGGCCATGAACGTCGCCCGTTATGAGGGGCATCGCACGCGGGCCGAGCGAAGCCGCAGCGCTCCAGTCAAGCTTCTTTCCGCCGCCGAACTCCCCTCTGAGACCTGCCTCGCCATCGAGCATATGTACGAGCGGTTTGACGGCACGGGCTTTCCCGATGCGCTGAGCGGCGAAGAGATCCCTCTCGGCGCGCGGATTCTCGCCCTCTCGGATACGTTCATCGACCTGACGACGTCGGATAAAAACCCCTATCGACGAAAGCTGACGGAGGAAGAAGGGCTTTCCGTATGCCAGGAGCTGGCTGGGAGCCTCTTCGATCCGCGACTGGTCGAATTGCTCAAGCGCAAGATTGTCAGCGATCGAGCGAGGCGACGTCTCGGCGATCGTTCAGATCTCCTCGTGATCGACTCCGATGCCGAGGATGCGACTCTCCTCGAGCTTCGACTGGTCGAGCAGGGCTTTCACGTGAGGGTGGCGTCCGATCTAGAGACCGCGCTAAGGCTTCATCGGATGCGTCCGGCGCATTTCATCGTGAGCGAGGTTGAGCTTGGCCAGCATGACGGCTTCGATTTCCTATCGAGCCTTGACGCGCTTGGTGGCGAGCGCCCTGTGGTCTTCTTCCACACGAGGGTGAACGATCGTGAGACGATCACGCGTGCTCTCGAGGCGGGGGTGGTCGATTTCATCGTTAAGCCGACCTCGCCCGAGGTCGTCGCGGCGAAAATCGAGCGATATGCACTGCAAACGCGGAGCCGCCCGGCCACGGCACGCATGCGCGGCGTTCAAGGCTCGCTGAGCGAGATGAGCCTTCCTGAAGTCATCCAAATTTTTGGAAATGGGCGGAAGACTGGAAGGCTTGCGATCACCTCGGAGGGAAAGCATGGAGAGGTGTTCTTCAATGAGGGGATGGTCTACGACGCCGCGTATGAAGGGCTCGAAGGCGCGGAAGCCGTCTACGCCATGCTCTCGCTCGTCGACGGTGAGTTCTTTCTCGACCCCAGCGTGACGCGCGAGGAAAACCGAATCGGGATGAGTGCGGAGGGGCTGCTCCTTGAGGGGATGCGCCGCCTGGATGAGGCCGCACGCGACGGCGCCTGAGCGATATCCGTGGATCCAGACGCGCCACATCGAGATGCAAAGCGCGTCTTGACGAGCGGCTCGTGTGGGGGGGCTGCCGTTACGGCCGATTGGCCTCGAAAAGCTCGAGACATCGCGCGCGCACGAGAGCTGAGGAACGAGCTTATGCGCGCGCTCCCCGCCGGTTGAGCCCGAACCGAGGGGCGCTCAAAGTCGGAGTGAGAGCGCGAGGCCGACCAGTGCGATGCTGACGTAGAGCGCGGCCTTGATTCCGCTTCGGCCTGAGCGATCATCGGATTCGTCTCGGAGAGTGACGCGCGGGATGAGCGCGAGCGCGATCGCAATCGCAAAAAGGAGCGCATAACTTCGGATAAAGAAAAGACGATTGATCTTAGCGGAATATTCAGTCTCCGGCGGAATATGGTGCGCCGCATAAATGGGTCCGGTAAGCGCATAGATCCAGAGTCCGACGAGCATCCAAAACGCGGCGCGATCGTGTCGTCCGTGAGGCACACGCCCCCGCGGTCCTGCGAGCAGACGTCCCACTCCTAGAAAATAAAAAGTAAATCCGATGGCGAGCGCGAGGTAGGCTACGAAATTGTCAGTGCTGTAGTCTACTCTCAGGGTGATCAGGCGGGCGGTGAGAAGGCCCGGAATCATAAGAAGGAAAATCGCTGACGAGATGCGAGGTCTTTGCGCGTGAGACCACACACCAATCGACGTTGCTAAGGCGATTGGCATTCCCCAAAGGACAAAACTAAGGTAATTGACGTTGTGGTCAACAACGGTGGGAATGCAAAGCGCGGGGATTGATGCACCCGCGACGAGCAGAGACAGAACGAGCGCGTCGATCGCGCGGGGCTCAAAACGGTTACTCATCTAGGAACTATCGTGCGATTTTGCCATCAATGTGGTGCCAAGGGCAATGAGGGCGATCGCTTCTGCGCGGGATGCGGCGGAGCGTTTTCGAGTGAGCCCGAGAGCGCATCCGATCCGCTGATCGGCAGGCTGATCGCTGGTTCATATACGATCCAAGAGCTTGTGGGCGTTGGAGGAATGGGGCGCGTGTACCGCGCAGAGCAAGCGACGCTCGGTCGCTCGGTCGCGTTGAAGGTCATCCACCCACACCTCCTTGGCGATGAACAGACCGTGGCTCGGTTCTACACGGAGGCGAGGGCCGCGAGCCGTTTGAATCACCCCAATAGCGTCGGCGTCATCGACTTCGGGCGGACCGACGATGGGGTGCTCTATCTCGTGATGGAGCTTCTAAACGGTAAAGATCTCGCCGAGATCATGGCGACGGAGTCGCCGCTGCCGTTTGATCGCATCCTCGATATCGCGATCCAGACGCTCGAAGGGCTCGCGGAGGCACACGCGCTCGATATCGTGCATCGCGATCTCAAACCCGAGAACCTTATCCTCACCAAATATCGTAGCGGCAAGGATCTCGTGAAGGTCGTCGATTTCGGCCTCGCGACGATCATCGATGGCGGGGCAACCAATATCACCCGACCGGGGCTCGTCTGTGGAACGCCCGATTATATGGCGCCTGAACAGGGCCGCGGCGAAGATGTCGACGGACGGGGGG
>JAAZAH010000267.1 GCA_012514415.1 Sandaracinaceae bacterium | reverse complement strand
TCATCACCCCAGAGGGTGGCAGCGGAGACAGAGAGACTCGAAAATTCAGCGGAGAGCGTCCAAATAAGCGAGCTTGGCGAGCGCGCTGATTCAGCTATCCGAGAGCCGAGCCCGGATGAGGCGCCGCGCGAGCGGATCGAGAAACACACGCTCCGCTTCGACGGCGCCGGCGCGCTCATGGTCGGGCGGCAAGTGGATCGATTCGATCTCGGCGGCGGCTTCGCGCTCAGCTATGAATATCGGCTCGTCGACCATCTCGGCGTCGAGGGGCGTTATTCCGCGTTCTTCTTCCCGGAGGCCGTAGAGGGTGAAGGCTTTGGCGGCTATCAGACGGGCGGGCTCGCGCTTCGGATCCATCCCCTCCCCCATGTTGAGGTTGGCGATCTCTGGGTGAGCGGCGGGCCAAACGCCGTCTTTACGGGCGGGCTCGTGCGCTTTGGGCTCGAGGCCGGCGTCGGCTTCGAGTTCCATATTAAAGAACGCTGGAGGCTCGGGCCTTATGTTCGCTATGCCCACGTCTTTCAGCCCTCGAGCCATGAGCTTGGGCCGGCGGATGCGGGCTTTGTGCAGATCGGCCTGAGCGTCGCCTTCTCGCCCGGAAAACATAAGGCGGCCGATGTGGAGCCCGAAGAAGACACGGACGAGGACGAGGAGATCGCGGCGCGCTCCGCTCGCCTCGCCGAGGCCGCGCAAGAAGAGATCAAAGAGGCTGAAGAGATCGAAGAGGACGAGCCTGAAGAGGAGCGCATCGAGACCGTCGCCGAGCGCGAGCTCCGAGAGGTCGCCGATCGGATCCTCTTCGCCCATGGCAGTGACGAGCCGCTCGTCGATTCGCTAAGCGCGCTCATTCGGATCGGGCAGATCCTCGAAGAGCATCCCGAGTGGGAAAAGATCACGATCGAAGGGCACGCCTCCGAGACCGGTCCCGCCGATGTGAACTATCGCTTGAGTGAAAGGCGGGCCGAGCGGGTGAAAGACATTCTCGTTCGAGGCGGGGTTGATCCCGCGCGCATCGAGATCATCGGCCGCGGAAAGGACGAGCTCGAGGTGCGCGGAGGCTCAGAGTCTGCGCATGCGAGAAATCGCCGCGTGGTCTTCAAGGTGCTGGTGATTCGCCAGGTCCCTGTGCAGCGCTGAGCGCGCGTGAGCGGAGCGCCGGCGCGCGGAGGCCTAGTGGCCGCGTGGGTCGGCGTTTTGCACTTAAGGGTGATGGTTGGGGGCCCTGGGGCGCGGCGTGCGCGGCGTGCTGCGAAGCCAGGTCTCGCGTTCGTGGCGGCGCGCGCGTTGAGGGCCTCTCGCGGACCGTAGCGCGCGTGATGCGACATCCTTTTCCGCCCCTTTTCCGCACGCTTGGCTGGAGGTTGTCGCCAAAGGAAAGAGCGAACTCGAGGTGCGTGGTCGAAGCGAAGAGGCGCACGCGCTCAATCGCCGCGTGGTCTTCATCGCGACGGTGATGCGATGACGCCATGATGCGCGAAAAGGGAGCGAGTTCCTCGTCCGGATCGAGAAGCGGAAACACAGTCGAAACTCCGCGATTTTCGGCTCTGGACGACAGAGGTAACTTTTTTATACCCTGAAGTGGGAAAAAGTTACTTCGATGTCTTCATGGAAAGAGAAGCGCTGGTATCGAGAGGCCTGCCCTACCGCCTTCGCGCTCGAGATTCTTGGCGAGCGGTGGGCGCTCCTCATCGTTCGTGAGCTCATCTTCGGTCCGAGACGCTTTCGCGATCTCAAAGCGAGCCTCGAAGCCATCAGCGCCAAGAGTCTTTCGGAGCGGCTCGAACGCCTTGAGTTGGCAGGTGTCCTCAGGCGGCGAGAGCTCCCCCGTCCGTGGAACGCCGTCTTTTATGAGCTCACTCCTTGGGGTTATGAAGCGATGCCCATCTTCGAGGCGCTCGGGCGTTGGTCACTTCGCTCAAAGCTTCACGATCCCAGCCTCCCGCTCTCGCCCTCGGCTGCGATGCTCTCGCTGAAGGCGACGCTTCGACCCGCGCGGCCTCCGCTTTCGGTGAGAGCGGGCTTCATCTTCGGAGAGGAACGCTTTCGCGTCCAGCTCGAGCCCGATGGACTCCTCCTCGAAAGAGAGCCACATCCCTTTTGGCCGGATGCCCTTCCCCGCCAAATAGCCGGCCGGCTCGCGCTCGTATTCGAGCTCGATACGCCGAGCTTTCGCCGGGTTCTCTACGAGAAGATGCCGCTCGCTGAGGAAGTTGCGGCGGGCAAGCTCACGCTCAGGGGCGATCGCGCGCTCGCCGAGCGGTTCCTCGCTTCATTTGCGCTGCCGCCAAAGCTTGGCGCTTGAGGTGGCAACGTCTCCTTCACAGCCTTCACAGCCTTCACAGCCTTCACCCCCTTCGCCTCATTCGGAGAAGCGGAAGATATGGTACCAGCGGCCGGGGGCGCTGAACGGCACTTCGATCTCGTCGAGGGTGAAGCTTGCGGTATGCGATCCGACGCTCGTGATGTCGCCTGAAGGATGCACCGCGAGGTGCGCGACCTTCTCGTCGCCCGCCCCTCCCATCACCTTGCCCCAGCGGTACCGCCCCTCGGAATCGAAGCTCGCGATGAGCGTATCGGGGACGCTCGGGACGCTGAGCGGACCGCCACCCAAATCGGGAAGTGTGGCTCCGCTGAGGTCGCCCATCACATAGCCATGTCCGTCCCGATGGATGCGCGGGTGAAGCAGCCGAGCGACGTCGGGAAAGGATCTCGACCAAAGATGTTTGCCGCCTGCGTTCCCTAACAACCGAGCGAGATGGGCGCCGGGCTCAAGCGCCTCGCCGCCCCAGCTCAGCTCGAGCGTGGAGCCCGTGGCAACGAGCAAATCGCCATTCGGTCCCGCATCGATCGAGAGCCCATAGGTCTCGATGGCGCTCGCCTCGACGAGTGCTCTCGACCAGAGGAGCTCGAGGTTCGAATCAAGCGCGGCGATCACCCGTCGCCGCTCTCCGTCGTAGAGCCGATCGCCCACGGTGAAGTGTCCGTTCGTGAGGCGCGAGACGTAGCTCTGGCCGAGCGGATCGACGGCGAGCGCGAAGCCGCCAAGGGGCGCCGCATCGTTCATGAGTGCGAACGCGTCGATCGAATCGCCGTTCTTTGCGAGCAGGGCGGCGAAGAGGCCTTGATCCGCATCGCCGGAATAGTCGTGCTCCAAAAATACGAGGTCCTCAGTGAACCTCCCGCCGACGATGATCTTTCCCGTCGGGCTCAGCTTGACGGCGAAGAGTTCTTTGGAAGACGAACCGACGAAAGCCCGCGCCCATCGCGCCTTCATGTCGGGAGAGAGCGCGATGATAAACGCGTAGACCCTGCCCTCCGCCGGAACGGGAAGGATGTATTCAGGCCTCAGGGGAAGGACGGGCTCCGCATAGGAGCCCACAAGATAGACATTTCCCGCGGAGTCGCCTGTCATGGCCGTGATTTGAATCTTGGACTCAAAGCTTTGGAGGATGAACGGCTCCGAAAAGCGACCATCCGGCCCAAGGCGATAGACAAAGTGCTCGGTCCCCACTTGGACGGTGCGCGCGGTCTCCTCGCCCGTCGAGCCGATCACGGTATGCGAGCCGCTCGAAGGAAACGACAGGAGGAGATCGTCTCCAGCGGCTCCCCAAAGCACGGCCGCGGGGCCGTGGAGAAAGGCGCCCCATCGCGCCCTCACCAAGCGGCATTTCCCTTCGTCGCAGACCTCGCTTGGACCGCAAGGCGAATGGCAACGCCCGCAGTGCGCGTGGCTATCGCGGATGCGCGTCTCACAACCCGGGACGCGATCGAAGCAATCGTCGTGATCGGGCTCACAGCTCACGAGGGCGCAGCTCCCCGCAAGGCAGACCGTCTCCGATGCATTCGGGAGCGCGCAAGCCAAGGGCTCGTCGTCGATGAGCCCGTTGCAGTCGTCATCGATGCCGTTACAGACTTCGGGCGAGGGGACGCAATCGGTGGGCGCACCGTCTCCCGCGTCGCCGGACTTGAAGCTGAACTCGTCAAAATCGCGGAGGAACGCGCAGCCCGAGAGGGCGGCGAAGCTCAGGAACAGAAGCGCGAAGGCGATGCGGCCGCCGCCGGTCGATTCTTGAACGCGCATCAGAACCTCCATCCGGCGCGGAGCCCAAGCTCACCGGGGCCTTGATCGATGAACCACGCGGCTTCGCCTCCATGGGCGTCCTTTTGCCGTTTGGAACCGACGATGGCGAGGATGGCGCCCGTCACGAGGGCGGCGACGCTCGCGCTCGTAAGGATCGTTGAAGTGAGGGCGAGTCTTCGGCCGGATGCCGCATCGGCCTCGAGCTCGGCCTCGCAGACGCGCTCGTCGCAGCGCTCAGCGAGGGTGCGATAGCGGCTCTCCGCCATCAGCCCTGTGGCGAGCGCGCCGAGTCCAAACCCGGCGCCCGCCCCGAGCGTGATGAAACCGGAGATGCGAAGCCTCGCACCGACCCCGGGCCCCTCTCCGACGCTCGCGCGCTCGGCCGCGACGCGCTCAAGACCTCCGCGCGCTTGAGCCTCGCGCTCTTGGGCGACGAGATCCTGGAGTCCCTCCAGACGAATCTCGAGCGTGCGACGGTTGGGATCGTCCTCAGGAAGATGGCCGAGATAAAGCCCGAGCAACTCGGCCGCCCGCTCCACCTCCCGCCCAAGCTCGTAGGCATTGGCCGCGTTCAATAAAAGCGCTGCGCGTCCCGAGAGTCGATATGCGTCGTAAAACTGCTCGGCCGCTTCGTTGAAGCGCCGCTGCTCGACATACGACGTTCCGGCCAAAAAATGCATCCGCGCTCGCTCATCGTCGCTCTCGGCGCGCTGGGCGGACGCCGAAGTTGCGACACATACGAGCGCAAACGCGACGAAGACGAGATGATGCCGCAACCTCATTGCTCCCTTGGGGTGAGTGGCCCAAATCGCACGGTACAGTCGGCCGATCTGGAGTTCAAGGGGTGGGGAGGCTTGAAATTACGGAAATTTTCGCTTGGGGGGCCGTGGGGATCGCGGGCTCCGCATTCCCCACGTTTGAGGGCCCTTAAACCTCGATCCCGCGGGATGGTGCGGGATGATGCTGACAACGGTGCGCGCCTCAGCGGCTCAGCCGCCCGCGCTCCTTCGTTCTGCCGCGATGACGGTATTTTCGATGAGACACGCGATCGTCATCGGTCCGAC
>JAAZAH010000266.1 GCA_012514415.1 Sandaracinaceae bacterium | reverse complement strand
TATTTACGCGCTTCGACAAAATCTTGTTTTCGAACGCAGCCACGGGGCGAAGCTCCTATAGTGGGGCTCGAAGAGTTTCTGACACGTTGAGGTTCTCGGAATGAAGAAGGTGTTTGGGCTGACCGGTGGAATCGCTTGCGGGAAGAGCACCGTCGCACGGTTTTTTCGTGAGCTCGGGGTGGAGATCGTCGACGCGGATCAGGTGGCGCGTGATGTCGCTCTCCCCGGCACGCCCGGCCTGCGGGCGATCGTCGAGGAGTTCGGCGAAGAGGTGCTCGACGAATCCGGCGCCCTCGATCGAAAGAAGCTCGGCTCGATCGTTTTCAACGACGAGACCAAACGCGCGAAGCTTGAGGCGATCACGCATCCGCTGATCGCGGCCGAAGGGATGCGGCGGATCATGGCGCTTCAGGCGAGCGAGTCGCCCTACATCCTTTATGAAGCCGCGCTCCTCGTTGAAGGCGGCACGTACCGAAATTTCGCAGGCTTGATCGTCGTCACCACGACGGAAGATCGGCAGCTAAAGCTCCTTATGGAACGGGACGGAGCGGGGCGGGACGATGCCCTCGCTCGCATTCGCTCTCAGCTTGCGCTATCCGAGAAGGAGAAGGTCGCGGACTGGGTGATTCGAAATACGGGGGACTTGAATCTCCTCCGCCAGTCGGTGAATGATGTGCATCGGTCGATCTTAGCGTCGATCGAAAGGGGAACCACGGATGGAGAGAATGAAGGGGGGCGCAACGCTGGTCGTCGGTGCGCTGAATCATGAGCTCGGTTATGGACTGATCGCGGATCTCGCTGCTCGGGGGGAGCGGCTGATCGTGCTTGGCCGCATGAACGAGGCGAAGGAGGCGGAGGCGATCCGTCATACCATCGGGGGCGGCATCGATCTGATCTACGGGGATCCGAGCGCCATTGATTTCGGCCTCTCTGGCAGTGAGTATCGAGCGCTCTGGTCCGAGACCTCGGCCGTTCACTGGTTCATCGAAAGTTACGCACCAGGTGCCGTCGATGTCCGCGCGAAGAAAGCCGCCGAAGAATGCCTCGAGTTCGCTTCGAACGCGACGGGGCTCGAGCGGATCACCGTCTGGTCCTCCGCTCTCGCGTCGGGGCGCTCAGAGGGCGTACTGAAAGAGGAAGCCTTCGATCGGCGCGGCCGTCGATCGATGAGTAGCGGGATCTACGAAGCGGATTGTGTGTTCGCGGATGCGCTTCGAGACTTCCCGATCACGGTGATTCGGACGGGGAGCGCTGTGCTCGCACCGCAGCTCGGTACGCGAAGCATCTTGAATGGCGCAGGGGTCCTTATCCTCTATCTCCTTGCCCGCCGCAGCGAACCGATCCTCATGATGCCGGGGCGCGCCGATGCCTTTTTGAACTTCGTCCCAGCTGATTTTCTCTACCGCGCCGAGCGCGTCATCTCAAACGATCGGCGCTCGCTTCATCGCATCCTGCATTTGGTGGATAGCGATCCCCCAACCGTCCGCCGCGCGGTTGCGATGCTTTGTGCGCTTATGGGTCGTCCGGCCCCACGTTTTTACGCGCCGCCCGCCGCCGCTGCCGCGCTTCTTCAAAGCCCGGGGCTTAGGCGCGAAGGCGATCCGACGCGGACGCTCCTCGAAGAGATGAGTTCACGGCTCGTGATTGATGCGAGCTTTACGCGAAGCCTCCTGGGCGACGCAGGCCTGGTCTGCCCCGCCTTCGAGTCGTACGCCGAGGAGGCTGTCGAGGAGATGCGCGAAAGGGTCGGATTCGCGCCCATGCCGCGCGCTTCGATCGCCTAGACCGGGTCAGGAGCCGGCGACGGTCATCGAAGCGACGCGGAAGCTCGGCGTGAGGATCGACGAGCGGCGGTCGACGTTATTCGCGATGGCGTCGATCCGGTTGAGCAGCTCATTGAGGTTGAGCGAGATGGTGATCTCGGAGACCGGTCGGCCGAGCTCGCCATTATCGATCCGGAAGCCACTCGCTCCGCGACTGAAATCGCCCGTGACCGAGTTGAAGCCGAAGCCCATCATCTGCGTGACGTAGAGTCCTTCGTGCGTATCGCGGAGCAGTTCGTCGAGGCTCATCTCGCCCGGACGAACAAGCACGTTGGTGGAGCTTGCGGCGAGACCACCGCTTCCGCCTCGCGACGCGCTCGCCGTGCTCTCCATCCCGAGTCGGCGGGCGGAATAGCTATCGAGCAGGAAGGACTCGAGGACGCCGTCACGGATGATGGTGTTGGCTCGTGAGCGCAGGCCCTCGCCATCGTAGAGGCGTGATGCATGACCGCGAATGACGAGCGGATCGTCGACGAGGTGGAGCCTCGAATCGGCGATCGTTTCGCCCAAGCGATCGGCAAGAAACGATTGGCCACGATAGACAGAGCCGCCGAGAAGCACACCTACGACGAGACCGATCATGGAACGCGCGACGTCCGGATCGAAGACGATCGGAAGCTCGCCTGAAGGGATCTTTTCGGCGCCAAGGTTGGCGATCGTCCTTCGGGCGGCTTCCCGACCAACGGCTTCGGGCGCTTCGAGATCGCTGAGGTGTCTCGCAGCCGTATGATAAAATCCGCGCCGGCGCTTATCCCCCTCGTCGAGCGCGATGGGGCGAACGACGAGCGAGGCAAAACTCCCAAGCGAGCTGAATGCACGTCCGTCACTGAGAACGAGCGCGCGCGCCCCAGAGACGCGGGTGAAGGTGGCCCCGTCGCTATTTTCGATGCGAGGGTCGACGCTTCGCGCTGCCTCTTCGCCCGCGAGCGCCGCCTTGAAGGCCGCCTCCCCGTCGATCGAATCGATCTTGCTATCGTAAAGATCGAGATCGAGGTAGTTCGAACCGTCGCCGACAAGCTCCGGATCGGCCGGTCCGGCATAAGGGTCGTCCTCGCCAAGACGCATGAGCTCGAGCGCATCGTCCACGAGGAGCGCGATCCCTTCATCGCTAAGATCGCTCGTGTGGACAAGACCGGTCTTCTTGCCGCTCATGACGCGGAGCCCGAGCCCTCGCGAGCCCGCCTCTTCGAGATGTTCGGGCTCGCCCATGCGCACGGAAGCCGAAAGGTGCTTACTGCGAGAGGCCACGGCCTCAGCGACCTCGGCGCCCTTCGATCGCGCCTGCTCGACCGCACGAGAGGCGCGTTCGATGAGTTCGTTTTCGAGTTCGCTCATAGCGCTGTACCGCCTACGGTGATGGAGCGGATCTTGACCGTGGGACACCCGACGCCGACGGGGACGCTTTGGCCATCCTTACCGCACGTCCATACGCCATCCGAGGCCGCGAAATCATTCCCGAGCATGACGACCTCCTTCATGACCTCGGGGCCGTTTCCGATGAGGTTCACACCCTTGAGGGGCGCCGTGATTTTGCCATCCTCGATCAAATATCCCTCGGTAATGTTGAAGACGAAGTCACCATTGCCAATATCGACCTGTCCGCCGCCGAATTTCTTCGCAAAGATCCCGTATTTCACGGAAGAGACGATCTCGTCCGGATCCGATTGACCCGGCATGAGGTAGGTGTTGGTCATCCGCGGCATGGGCGCGGAGCGGAAATCCTCGCGACGTGCGTTGCCTGTCGAGGCGACACCGAAGTGCGCGGCCGAGTGGCGATCCTGCATATAGCCGGCAAGTTTCCCGCCTTCGATGAGTGTGGCGCGCGTCGGAACCCGGCCCTCATCGTCGATGTTGATCGAGCCGCGGCTTCCAGGGATGGAGGCGTCATCGACGACAGTGCAGAGCTCGCTCGCGACTTTCTCGCCGATCTTGCCACTATAGTGGCTTGTCTTTTTGCGATTAAAATCCGCCTCGAGCCCGTGGCCAACGGCTTCATGAAGCAGAATTCCGCTATCGCCCGCGGCAAGGACGACCTCGAAATTGCCCGCAGGCGCTTCACGCGCATCGAGCATCGCGAGCGCGTGACGCACGGCCTCCTCGGCGTGCGATTCGGGTGAGTGCTCGTCAAAATACTCGAGGCCAAAGCGCCCACCGCCTCCGGAGTTTCCGCTCTGACGTTTGTTGCCTTCCTCGACGATCACATGGACACCGAATCGGACGAGGGGCTGGCGATCGCGCGCGAAGATCCCATCGCTCGTCGCAATCACGAGCTCTCGAAGCTCTTCGGCGAGGGAGACGCTCACCTTCTTGACGCGTGGATCGAGTTGACGGGCACGCTCGTCGGCTCGGCGGAGGAGCTCGCGCTTTTCCTCGCCGGGGAGAGCCAGCGTCGGCGTCCGCACATCATAGCGCGCTTCGTACGTAGCCTCGGCGAGGTTGATCGGTGGGGTGTTGCCGCCGTCACTTGCGATCTGGGCAGCGATCCGCGCCGTCTCGAACATCGCGCGCTCGTCGAGTTCTTCGGTATAGGCATAGCCCGTGGCATCGCCCTTCATGACGCGGACGCCGAGGCCAAGGCTTACGCTCCGGCTGCTCGAGCGAAGGATCCCGTCCTCGAAGCCGAACCCTCCAGAAATGGCATATTCGAAGAAGAGATCGGCGTAGTCGCCACCGCGGGAGAGCGCCTCTGCGAGAAGCCGCTCGGCGAAGCATTCATCGATCACGTACCGCGCCCCGCTCATGAAGGGCGATTTGAGTCGTGTGTCCATGCTCAAACCTATAATCACGCCATGCCGCTCGCGCTTGTCAGCGGAGCATCAGGCGGCAATCGTTCACGTATTGGCCGCGACCTTTGTCGACGCATTGCCGATAGGCTTCCATCGCTTCGTCACGCCGCCCGAGGGCCTGAAGTGAGGCGCCGAGTGTGATCCAAGCCTTGGAGCTTGAAGGATCCAAGCGCGCTCCTCGCTCCGAAAATTCATGCGCGTCTTGGTTCTTACCGCGCTCGAGCTGAAAGAAGGCGAAGTCGATCAACGCCTCGGGACGGTTTTCGTCGATGGCGATCGCTTCGCGGTAGAGCTTCTCGGCCGCGGCGCCACGCTTTCTTCGGGCCTCCTTGAGCTTTGCTTCGTATTCGGCGCTGCGATCGACGACGGTTGGGAACTCTTCCTTGGGCTCAGCCTCGGTCGGCTTGTCGGCCGCCTCACGCGGAGCCTCCTTTTCGGCACTCTCACCTTCCGATGAATCCCCACCGCCCACGGCTCCGAGCGCCTTGGTTTCGTTGTCGACGGATTCATCGCCCTCAGAAGCGCTCGCCGTCACAGCCTCGTCTGAGACGAGCTCCGCGCCGCCGGCATCCCGCATGACGAGGTATGCGCCTGTAATGAGGAGACCTGTAAGGACGCCGAGGATAAGAGGGCGCTTCGCGCTCGGATGAGAGCTCCTCCCACCGAAGGCCGCGATGAAATCCTCATCGTCATCGAGCTCATCATCGGTGGCTTGGGGTGAATTGCGAGATGCATCTGTGGGAGCTTCCTCGGATTGCTCGCCTGAAAGCGCGTCGAGCGAAGCGTCGCTTTCGCGTTGGGAATGCGCGGCGCCACTCATTTCTTCAACGCGCCCCGCGTCCGTGTGGACGCCCTCTGCCCCGTGTGGCGCTGCGGCGGAGATCCCAGCCGCGGCTGCAGCGTCAGAAGGCGAGACAAGCGACGCCGTGCCGAGGAAAACGGTCTCCTTCGAAGGGGTCGCCTGAGAAGCGCCGGAAACATCGCTCGACGAGGGCGCCTCTGCGGGGTTTACGCCGAGGCCGCCACCTCGAGCGTTTTCGGCAGAATGCTCGGCCTCACGAAGCTCTCGAGGGATTGGCGCCGACGCGAGGGATGCGGGCGAAGGCTGGGGCGCTGAATCTTGAAGCGCGACCTCACTTTCGATGGAGGGCGCAGGACGGCCGGATGCGCTCGAGGCTGCAGGAGGATGGCTCGAGTAAGCCGGCGGGAGCTCCTCGGGCGCGATGGAGAAGTTCGGCTCGGTCTTTTCGGACGTATCGAAGTCTTCGAATGGCTGCGCGGCGTCGGCGGCCTTGGGGCCTTCAAAGAGCGGAACGTCGGTGAGCTCATTCGGTCCCGGACGGCTCGAAATCGGGGCGTGGAGGTTCTGTTCCTCATCCCGAGCGCGCGGCGGAGGCAAGGGGAAGGGATGGACGCCGCTCCCAGGCTCGGCCCCATCTTGACCGGGGACGAAGGCTTCGTCGCCGAGGTCGTCTTCGTCTGGGAACTCGATCGGCGCGCTGTCCTCGCTCGCGCTCTCGCCCTCGTCTTCTTGAGGCGTCTCGCTTGCACGTAGGCCGCTATCGGTGATGAGCCCCTCGAAATAGAGCTTCGAGATCGACGTGAGGACCTCGAGATCGTCGGCAGCGAGCTCGTCGACGACCTCGAGGAGGCTGCGCTTGCCGTTGAAGAGTTTGAGGAGATCATTGATCTCGTCGGGGATCTCGGCGAGGCGATCGAGCAGCTCGTCTTCATGGACCTCAAATACGCTGTCGAGAGGAGGGAGCTGCTCGAGGAGTCGCCCCCACTCGTCCACGCGGCGCATGCCTTCCATGAGGATGCCTTGTATGCTCGTCTCGATCGTCACCTCATCGACGCGGATGGGCCGGAATTCGAGATCGAAGCTTCCCTCACTCCAGACGAGGAAGCGATAGATGGCCTTTTCCCCGCGGAGCTTGCCGAGTTCGGCGTGCTGCAGTGCGCCGTCCTTGAAGTAGATGGCACCGCGGCGACCGCCCGAGGAGAGAAAAAGAACGCCGGTTTTGCGGCTGATGTCGATCGTCTGGAGGAGATCGACGAGGCCCATGTCGGCCAGCGAACCGCTGAAGCGCGTTTTTAGCTCGACGCTCTTTCGTTCGAGGGCTTCGCGTTCCGAGCGCTGGAGCTGGAGCTGGACCCGCGTGAGGATCTCTTTGATGTAGATTGGCTTGGTGAGGTAATCGGCGACACCGAGCTCGAGGCCGCGCACCTTGCTCTCGACCGAACCGTCGCTTGAGAGGAAGATGAGGGGGATGTCGGTGAGCTCGGGGTTTTCCCGCAGCTTCTCGACGAACGCAAAACCGTCGATGTCAGGAAGGACGGTATCGGCGAGGATGAGATCGGGCGGGGCGAGAGAGACCATCTCCAGCGCGCTGGCTGCGTCTTCGCACGTCGCGACGCTGAAGCCCGCTTTGCGCAGGCTCACTTCAAGCACGCGAAGGCTTCGTTGATCGGCATCGACGAGGAGGAGGTTCTGCTTCGCCACGAGAGTCCTTCAGTATGGGCAGTATGAGGCGGAGCTCGGCTCCGCAAGCAAGAGCCGGGGCTGGCCCTGCGATAACGCGCCGCCCGAAGGAGCTGCCCCCCAAGCGTCGCTGAAATCCGCTGCAAGTCTGTGCGGTTTGGCTCGAAAAATCAATCTCTTCGGGAGTTATACACGACAATTGAACTCGGTTTCTGAGCCCGACTCTTCCGCTCCCGTGAGCATCCCGCGTCTGCCCCCGGGAGCTTCGACATCTTTATGCCCGTTGCGCCAATTGACCAGCCTCAAACCCAATTCCACTCTTGACCCGAGCGCGAGCTCGCGCGTAGCTTCGTCTTCACCACCCAGAAGGAATTGATGATGAAGCTCCGCGCTCGAACGATCCTCGGCCTCTTTTCATTCATCGTGCTCGCCTCAGCTGGCGCCGGATGCAGCGATGGCGGCGAGTTGACCATTCGCAGCGTAGAGCCGCAATCGGGCCGGCTTCAAGGCGACGAGAAGGTCACGATCCGAGGAAAAAACTTTCGGACCGACCTCGGCTACACCGTCTATTTCGGACCGAACCGCGCCCGACGCGTGGCCGTTCAAGATCCGAAGACGCTGATCGCGTTCACGCCGCGGGCGAGCGAAGAGGGCATCGTCGACATCGCCGTTCGCGGCGACGATGGTGTCACGCTGATGGTCCGGGGCGGCTTCACGTACGAAAGCGGAAAGACGGAGAGCTCATCGCCCGCGGCGGGCCATTCCGAAAGCGGTGAGACCGGCTCGAGCCTCGTGTACTGAGCCGGTCGCCGCGCGCTATCGGCCGTAGCCGAGAACCGCCACGATGACGATGCCGCCTCGCGGCATCCCGGCCCGCTTCCCTTGGGCGAGACCGATGCCGATATGCGTGGGGCCGTCGACCATCAACGAGTCGAGGTCTTCGGCTTCTTCGAGCTCGCTCACGATGGTCATGACCGAGCCAATGCGCGTGAAGGTGACCGAAAGCTGAGCCGTCCTCTCGCGCGCCATGCGGAGGGCGTCCTGATGGCTGAGCGATTCGTTCTCAAGATATGCGGTCGCGGCCTCGCTCGCCGCGCGGTCGAGGTTCGGATCGCCCACGAGCTTGTCGCGCCCACGCTTCTGGCGCTCCCGATTGATGCCCTCGATGAGCGCGGCGCGGGCACCCAAGTGTTCGAGCGATTGAATGGGCCGAATGAAGATCTGCGTTGCGAGATAGCCGCCCTCTCCGTCCTTGACGACGCCGACGCCGACCTTTGTCGCCTCGGGATGGAGAAGATTCCGCCGATGCCCGGGGCTCCCGAGAAGGGCGCGGTGGATGTCTTCGGCGCTTTCGCCGCGGCCGATATTTTCGAGGATGAGACTCGCCTCGACTCCCGCCGCTTCGACGCGTTCACCGGGATCGCCGTGAGTCGGGCTCGAATGCCCTAAGAATCCGGCGGTCCGCATCTCCTCGCTGTGAGAGCGGGCGAGCTCCGTTAGCGCCTCATCGCGCTCAAGCGGCTCAAGGCCTCTTTCCTTTCGGACCGTATTGAGGAGATCGAGAAGCGACGCCTCCACCTCATGAGGCGTATGGCTCGGCTTCCTTGCGGGCCTTCGCGCCGTACGCTCGAGCTCGCGCGGATGTTCAACGCCGACAGCGACGAAGAGCGTGGCAATGGGAACCCGCTGCGCGCCTTGGACGGCGGTAAGCTGAAGCCGATGAATGCCCTCCGCGCGAAAGTCGACCTCCTGATCGAAGCGACCGGAATGGCTCTCGACTTTCTGCGTCTCCGACCGGCCATCGGGGAGAAGATGGATCAACTCGGGATCGCGCAGCCCTTCGCGAAGTTCGCCGCTCAGCACGCTTTTTGCGGTAGAAGGGAGCGTGCGCGGGAAGGGCGCAAGCTCGAGGAGATGCGGGATGAGCGCAACGATCGCAAGGTCGACTCCCTCGTGCGTAAAGGCATAAAGGCCGAAGCGATCGTAGCGCTCGCGAGCGAGGTAGCTCTGAAGGCTCCTATCGAGCGCGTCTTCAAGTGATTCCGGAGGCTGGACGCCGACGAGAAATACATGCGTCTCGGGCGAGGGGAGCCCGAGGTGATGCGAGAAGAAATCGACGACTTCGACCGAAGGGAGCCGACCACCCGCGCCAAGCTCATTGGAGAGCGAGCGGCTGAGCTCTGCGAGGCGAGCATCACCGACGAGGTTCTGCCCCGCCTCACGAGCGCGAATAAGGACGCGATCGCGCAGCGAGGATGCGCCCTCCCCGAGCGCTCCACCCGCTCGAAGCTCGGTCGAATACCTAGGTGCGCTTCCATCGACTCGCGGCGCGCCTTTTTGTGTGGCCGAGAGCGTCGAGGCTGCGCTCCCTGCACATGCGCCGAGCGTCAAAAAGAGCGAGGCGATGAGAAGGTGCGAGGCTGGGGCGGGCGTGAGCATGATACTTCCTTCGCTGATGGGGAGCTCGCTTCTGTGAGCCGAAAGGGAGCATATCGAATCTCGGCTCGCTTTTCGGCATCGAATCGATCGACGTGCCTCGCCTCGATGTGCGCTCCGCTAAAGCCCCCACGGGTCGACGACCTCGCTTGGAGCCGGGTCGGGGGAGGTTCGCGCCGCGCTCGGCAAAGGCTCCGCGGAAGTTTCCGGCGTGCTTCGCGCTGCGCTTGGGGCGGCCTTGTTTTGCGTTTCCGATTGGGCAGCTCGAGCGGCCTGTGTCCCGGAGTCCGTCCCGCCTTCGCGTAGGTTTCGAACCGCACCCGTTTGAGGCGCCATCCGGCTTTTCGTAGGCCCTGCGCTCGCCTCGCGGATGGGTTTGGCGCGCCGGTCGGGAAGATGGACCACGAGCCGCTCGGGCCCCCGGCTCGCGAGCACGAATTCCTGCGGGATTCTGCCATCGCGTTCGATGCGGAGGCGGCGCTCGCCGCTTAGAGGACGCGGAATCTGAATCGGTGTGATACCGATTCCGATTCCATCAAGCGAGACGAAGGCTCCCTGCGGATCGCTATCGATCAACACGAAATGCGGCGTGAGCTGAGGCTCGTCTTCTTCCGCATCGTCTTCGCCAAAACTCGCTCTTGATCGAGGCGAAGGCTCTCGTTTTTCGGCGCCCTCGGTCAATTGGTCGATGAGCGCTGAGCGCGCAGGCTCATCAACGAAACCGGATGCCCCTCCATCGTCCGATTTTCGCAGCGCCATCACGGTCAACATCGCCAAGAGCGCAATCGCGGCAGCGGCCGGCAGAAGCAATCGCGGGCTTTTCCAAGCAGGGGCGCGTTTCGAACTCAGTTCATCGAGCGCTTCGATCACCTCCTCGAACGAGCCGTAGCGATCGGCGACGTCTTTCTCGAGACACCTGAGGATGATGGGCGCAAAGGCCCCAAGTTCTGCGCGATCCGGCTGGAGCTCGATCGGCGGGGGCGGTTCGAAGATCTGCTGGGAGATCACGCGCACGAAGGTGTCCGCATCAAAAGGGAGCCTCCCGGTGAAGAGCTCATAGAGGATGATGCCGTACGAGTAGATATCGCTG
>JAAZAH010000265.1 GCA_012514415.1 Sandaracinaceae bacterium | reverse complement strand
CTTGAGGAAGCCATCCGAATGCGCCCGAAATACGTGGCGGCTCGAACGCTTCTAGGGCTCGTCCATTTTGAGGAGGGGCATCTGCCCGATGCGACCGCCGAATGGGAGCGAGCCATCGAACTCGATCCCAATGAAAAGATGGCGCGCGTCTATCTCCGAATGCTGGAATTTTCGGCAGAGTAGGGGAAAAGCACACCAAGAAGCGCTATCCTCCCGGCGCTTTGTTTCCTTTTCTTCGCGCAACGCTCTTTGGGCTCGTCGTTGGGCTCGCGCTTGTCCATACGCTCGAGTTCTTGGGCCCGCTCCAGCTCTTCTGGTTCGAGGGGACGCCGCTCGATCGCGTCGCGCATGTTCACGGCTCGGTCATCGCCTATCGGTTCATGATGCTGGCGTCGGTCTTGGCTGCACTGAGCGCCCTCCTCATCCCTCCAAGCTTCTTCATCGGCAAAAATCGCGAGACTGACCTCGGGGGCGCCGCGCTCTTCGTTTCCCTCGCTGCGGCGCTTGTCGGCAGTGCGCTCCTCGCCGAGGTCATGACGCTCTATAGGGCCGTGCTTCCTTTGGTCTCGGCCGCGGTAAAAAATAAGGATCTCTCTTTCTTCGGTGGCGACCCGGGAAAGCTCCCGCTTTCGATCGAGCAGGCGCTCTTGAGCGTCGGGCGCGGAGCTGTCTTTCAGCAATACCATCGTTATGAAGCGCTCTATACGCGACAAGCGCTCGTTTATCTGCCGATCACCGAGGCTCTTTTCGGAATGGCGTCGCTCGTCTTTTTCTCGCGATTTCGTCCCGGCCGCACCCTCGAGCTCTTCTTCTTGGCGGGGGCGTTCGCGTTGATGTGTGGCGCGGGACTCGCGCTTTACCATCTCGAAAATGATTCCTTGGGCGCGGTAGAGGCGGGCCTCTGCGTCGCTGCTTCGCGCTTGGGCTTTCTTTTGATGGCGGGCGGGTTGATCCTGGGGCTTGACGCGCTTCGTCGCATCGGTCCGGATGGGGCGCTCGGAAGGGCCTTATCCTGATTTGCGCGCGCGTCGGGCCTCGAGTTCTGGATGGCCAAGTCGGGATGAGGGCGCTATCCTCCCCTCGAGTTTCCCATGAAATCCCGAGAACCAGAGGCGGGCGCGTGCGCGCGTCGATGAGACGAGCTGATGTTGAGCCTCCGCGCCATCGTCGTCCCCGGTGAATCCAACGACGGAGCGCTCATCGAGCGCGTCCTTGTGGATCATGGCGACTCGATCGAGGTCTTCGCCGATGTCAATCGCGCGCTCTCCCGTCTGACAGAAGAGAATTTCGACGCCATCTTCATCTCGCTGTCATTGCCGCGGGGCGATGGGCTCGCACTCGTCCACCATGTGCGTGCCCTTCATCCGATGACCGAGGTGATCGTGATGAGCGCGCCGGCCCAGATTGAGGAAACGGCGCACGCATCGGCGCTCGGAGTCCTCCACACGATCGTGCTTCCGCTTACGGGCGATGCCGTCCTTCTCGCCGCCGATCGCGCACGAGAGCGAAAACTTCTTGTCCGTGAACGCGAGCGCCTCCTCGCCGACGAGGCCAAAAGTCGGCGGCGCTCGGCAAGCTATGCCCGCTCCGCCGCCTTCATTTCTGAAGTCGATATGCGTCCCCTCTCAAGGGGACTGCTCGATGCGGCGCTTGGCGAACTCGATGCGAGAGCGGGATCGATCTACCTTCCTGTCTCGAGCCAACGCTTCGAACGAGTCTTCGCGCGGGGCGCTGCCGAAGAACATCCGCTCCGCCTTGACGAAGACGATCTGAAAGCGATCGATCCGGTCTCGCCCGTGCGCGTCGAGGGGACGCGCGCTTTTGTCGATCTGATCGGCGATTACGAGGTGCTCGGGCACATGCGTCTCGATCTCGGCGCGCCGCTTTCAAACGCTGCGCGCGAATCACTCGAAAACCTCGCTGGCCTCGGCGTGGCCGCCCTCACGGCGGCTCGTAAGGTCGACGCGATCGCGCGAGCCGGCATCAAAGACCCCGAGACAAGCGCGTATACCTTCGCGTATTTCGGGGATATTGCCGGGCGCGAGATCGATCGAGCAAAGCGTTACCACCGAAATTTCGCGCTGCTCACGGTAAGCTTTGATGGACTCGACGAGCTGAAGAAGACGCTCTCCTATGAACAGATCGCGCAGCTGCGGAGGGCGACGGCCGATGGCATCCTCGAGGGGATTCGGGGAGGGGATATCCTCGCGCGCGTGGAGGACGATGAATACTACGTCCTGCTCCCGGAGACGGATCTCCTTGGCGCCAACGTGGTGAGACGGCGCGTCCGGAGCGCGTGCGCTCGGGTCCTCGAAGAAGAAGGTGTTCCGCGGCACCTCGCCGAGCCGGTGCTCGGCGTCGCGGCATATCCGGGCGATGGCGCCGATCTCGGGAGGCTGCTGAGCGCCGTCCGGCGGAGGAGCGAGCAGGCGGGAGAGACGGTTCGGCGGCGCGCTGGCCTCCGAGAGCAGGAGCTCTGGCCGCTACTCGAGCATCTTATCGACGACGAAGACGAGGGCGAGGCGGCGCCTCATGCCGAGGGATGGAATGCTTTTTCGGGACGCGCGACGCTTCCCGAAGCGGTTGTCGCGCGGATGGGCGCCGAGGTGGCGGCCACGATCGCGCATCAATGCAAAGCGGGCACCGTCTATCTCGGTGGCGCGGGCGGCATCCCAGAAGCGATCGCGCGTGCGCTTCCATCTCCGAGCGCTGGCGGGATCCGCATCGGAAAGCTCGGCGATTTTGACGGCCGGGGGTTTGATCTCGAGGTGCGCGATCCGAGGCTCGAGCAGATCGGTTTCTTTATCGCGCTGACCGATCTTGGAGGCTACGCCCTCATCTATCGGCGCGCTTCGTCGGGGATCACCGTCTTTCATTCGTCCGAGCTCGATCTCGTCGATGCGCTCTTCGTGGCGCTTCAACGCGAGTACCACCTTCAACCGGAGAGCGAAGCGTGAGCCCGAGCGAAAAGAGGCTGCTTTACGCGAGTACCGCCGAAGGGCGCGATGACGAACTCCTCGAAGCGCTGCATGAGCGCGGCTATGCGATCACCGCGGTTGAACAAGGCATGGAAATCGCGGGCGCCGCGGTCGAGTTCGGCGCGAACCTGATCCTGATCGACGCTTCGCTCGACGTTCTCGACATTCGCCTCGCCATCGACCTCCTCAAGAACCATCCGCGGACCGAAGAGGCCGAGATCTACGTGATGGGGAGCGGCGAGCTTGGTCATATCGCCGCCATCGACTCTCGCGCGCGGCCCATCGTGAAGCCGCGCCGGATTGCCGAGCTCATCGCCATCTTCGAGGCCGCGCTCGAAAAGCGCTTCTCACCCGGAGAGGCCGTCGAACTTCGGGGAGAGCTCTCGCAGGTGAGTCTCTTCGACCTTCTTCAGGTTTTTGCGGCGAATAAGCGAACGGGTCTTTTGCGACTCGAGGGCGAGCGGCTCGCCGGTGAGATCGGTTTCGCCGATGGGCGCGTCGTCCACGCCGTTCAAGGCTATGCCTCGGGCGAAAAAGCCTTCTATCGCCTCCTCGCGCTGAGCGAAGGCCGCTTTGTTTTTCGCCCCGACCGACCTGCGGGAGGCGCGCTCGATTCTTCCGTCGATGCGCTCTTAATGGAGGGGGTGCGTCACCTCGACGAGACGCGAAAGATCGTCGCCTCTCTGCCACGCGAGCACGCGCGTTATCGTTCCGTCCTCGGCGAGCTCGAATTGCCGCCGCTTGCGCAGGCGCTGAATGCGCGTCTCGAGATCCCGCATCTGCGCCGCGAGATCCTCGATCTCTTCGATTCAACCGATCTTGAGATTCTCGAGATGCTCGCGCTCCTGCTCGAGACGGGGGTGGTTGAGGTCGATGAAGCGTCGATGAACCTCAGGCTCTACGCGGATGAGTCCGAGGAGCTCGCCCTCCGTGCGGGGATCCTGCGACTTCGCCGCGAGGGGCTGAGCGGGATCCCGCGACTTGGACTCATCGGGCATCAGCTGAGGGAGCTGAACCGCTTCGTCCGTACGCTCGAGCTGCTTCCGGAGTTCATTCCACCCGCGGTCGCCCCGCTCCAGCTCGAGGAGTGGCTATTTGGCGAGTTGGGCCGGATTCGGGTCGGTGGCATCGAGCTTGAGCTCTACGCGATTCCGGATGGTGCGATTTCGGCGCCGCTCATCGGCACGCTTCTCGGGGGCTCGCGGAGGGCGCTGAGCTTCGGAGATGGTGAACGCGTGAGGGAGTTCAGTCGTCTTTTGGATCTCGAGCTCATCGAGGTTGGAAAATCGGCCGAACAACCGGTGGAGACCCTCTCACTTCTTCGAACGGCACTTGGGCTCGATCCTTGAGAGGAGCGCATCAGGGAAAATGTGTGCCGGGGTACAAATTTTGAAATTTTGACAATCCCGAGTGGCGCGATCGACAAAATGAGGCTAACGCTAGAGGCAGGTACAGTTCCCTTTTTGCCGATTGGAGTGGCGCGCCGGGGCGGACACGCCATAGGGCAGCTTCGTCTCAGCCGGGGCATCCACGCGTGATGAGACGGTTGGGTTTTCCAAAGGGTGGAATGTCCGTAGTTGAGGGCGCTTGGGGAACCATCTGAATTCATCTGATTTCTGACGATCCTGGGGATCTTGGTGAGCCTCCACTCTCTCACGCCGTCAAGCAGAGCAGGCACTTCGCGCCTCGGGTTCCTCGCCCTCATTCCCGCGTTCCTCTTCATCCTCGCGGCTCGGGCGTTGATGTCGGGTGATCTCCCGATTGTTCGCACCCTCGACTGGGCGCCGTCGCTTGGTGTCGACCTCGACTTCTATATCGATGGCCTCGCGCTTCAGTTCATCCTCCTGATTACAGGCGTCGGCGCGGCGGTTTTTGTTTATGCGGCCGGCTACCTCGCGGCTGACCGAGAGCGTGAGCGGCTCTTTTTATGGCTCCTCGTCTTCATGATCGGGATGCTCGGCTCCGTCAGCATCGACAACCTGATCGTGCTCTACGCCTTTTGGGAGCTGACGAGCATTTCCTCGTTCATGATCATTGCGTTCCACCACGAGCGGACGCCGAGCCTCGATTCGGCGCGTCAGGCGATGATCATCACCTTTGGCGGCGGTTTCGTTCTACTGGTCGGATTCCTGCTTCTTGGCGAGATGGCGGGGAGCTATTCGATTCAGCGAATTATCGAGGCGAGCCCGAGCTTCGCGGACGATCCGCGTTTCATCTCGGCGATGCTTTGCCTTATTGTCGGAGCCTTCACGAAATCGGCGCAGCTCCCTTTTCATTTTTGGCTCCCCAACGCCATGGCGGCACCCACGCCCGCGAGTGCCTATCTCCACTCGGCGACGATGGTCAAGCTCGGGGTGTATCTGCTCGCGCGCTTCAACATCGTCTACTCCGATGAAGTGCTCTGGCAATATCTCCTCATCGGTGTGGGCGGAATCACGTCGGTCTGGGCGATGTTCCAGACGATCTTCGAGCGCGATCTCAAGCGGATCCTCGCGTGGTCGACTGTCTCGGCGCTTGGGATGATGTTCATGCTCATCGGCCTCCCGGGCGATGAGTCGGCCCTCGCGGTCTCGGCTTATGTTCTTGCCCATGCGCTCTATAAGGCCCCACTTTTCTTCGTCGCAGGCAACATCGACCACTGCACGGGTACGCGCGATATCGGTCATCTCTCGGGGCTTGCGCCG
Source organism: Sandaracinaceae bacterium (assembly GCA_012514415.1). Classification (GTDB taxonomy): domain Bacteria; phylum Myxococcota_A; class Polyangia; order Polyangiales; family Houyiibacteriaceae; genus JAAYBZ01. The sequence continues at coordinate 1,428 of JAAZAH010000265.1, read as the reverse complement.
AGGCTCCCATGGTCCGCCGGAGGGGCCCTCCTTGCCGCGCTTTCGATGGGAGGCCTCCCGTTTTCATTCGGTTATTTTGCCAAACAGCTCATGGCGATGGCGGAAGGGCAGCATGAGCTCTTTACCTGGGCAGGCTATATCAGCATCCCGGTGAGCGCGATGACAGTCGCCGTTGCGGGCATCGCGGCGATCCGCGTTTTTTGGAGGCAGGGCGGATCACGCATCCCGCAAGAGATTCAAGACGGTCCCTATTCCATGAGGCTTCCGCCCATCCTCCTCGCGGGTGTCGGCATCGTCTTTGGGGTCCGCCCTGATTTTGCGGCGCCCATCATTGGGGCGGCGGCTGAGGGCATTCGGCCAAACGTCTATTTCGATCACCTGATCTATGGCGAGCACGATTCGAGCCTCCTCGGTCTCGGCGCGGTCTTCTCACTCGGGGCGATCGTCTTCGTCTTCTGGGAGAAGATCCATCAATTCCTCGACCGCTATCGGCTTCCGGAAAACTTCCGCGCCGCGGCGCATCATGAGCGCTCTCTCGCCAATCTCGTCTCGTTCTCTTCGTGGCTCACTCGTCGTGTTCAGAACGGGCGGCTCACGCATTATTCACTCGTCCTGGTGCTCTTCTTTGGGCTCCTGATGGTTGTCATCCTCGGATTGATGCCCGAGTCGTTGGCCTCGCTCCCGGCGCGTATGGTCGAGGATCTTCAATTCGAATGGAGTGGTGCGGCGACGGTCGTTGTGTTCTCAACGCTCCTCATCGTGGCGAGCTCACTTGCCATGACCATGGTGCGGGACTCCTTCCTCGTCTTTTTGATCAGCGGACTCATCGGTTTTGGCCTCGCGCTGATTTTCCTCTTCATGGGCGCGCCCGATCTCGCGATGACGCAGTTTACGGTCGAGGTGGTCCTCGTCGTTGTCCTCGCGTCGGTGCTCCTGCGCGTTCGAAAGCTCGAGCTGGGCGCCTTCCGAGTGAGCTTTTCGCCGCTCCGCGTGTTCACGTCGCTTTTTGTGGCGGGAGCGCTCACGACGCTGATCCTCACCACGCTCCTGACGACCGAACCCGATCCTGCGCTCACCGAGTTCGTCGCAAAAGAGAGCGCCACAAGCGCGCGCGCCTCCAATGTCGTCAACGCGATCCTCGTCGATTTTCGCGCGATCGATACGCTCGGCGAAATCACCGTGCTTGCGCTCACCCTCCTCGCCGTTTTTCCGATGCTCCGTCATCTGCGTCTGCGCCGCCGAAATGAGGAGTCGTCATGATGGATGTGAAGCGCCCGCTCATCCTCGAGGTCACGACGAGGGCCCTCTACCCGGCGATGCTCATCCTTGCGGGCTGGATCGTCCTTCGCGGTCACAATCACCCCGGAGGAGGGTTCATCGGTGGTCTCGTCGCATGTTCGGCGACATCGCTCCTTGCGGTGACGCGCG
>JAAZAH010000264.1 GCA_012514415.1 Sandaracinaceae bacterium | reverse complement strand
CGCGTCATTTCGTCCAGCGTGCCTCGCTTCGAGCAGCTCCTTGAGCGCGGCCGCGCTATCGGACGATAGCAGCGGCTCGGACTCATCGAGGGCCTCATCGATGCTTGTGAAGGGGGCCTCCCCGTCGCGCGGCCAAAGGGTGATGGAGAGCGCGACGGCGATGAAGAGCGGCGCGAAGATGAGCCCACGCGGGCGCGAGAGCCGAAAAGCTTCGCGCGGATCGACCCCAAGGGCGGCGGCCTCGGCGCGCGCTCGTTCGAGGCGAGAGAAGGGGTCGTTTCCTTTGAGTTCGATGCCATTGGCGAGCACCGAGTCGAGCAGGTGGTGGTGATCGAGCGTTCGCGCGAGCGCGAGAGCGCTCGGCCTTCTCCGAAATGCCAAGACGAGCGAAGGAAAAATGACGAGCGCGACGAGAAGGAGCGCGAGCGGGAGGGTGTGCGCGCCTTCAACGCCCGCGCGATGGGCGACGGAGAAGGCGAGCGCGAGCGCCGAAAGCGGCGTCAGCGTGCCCAAGAACGCCTCGAAGTAGCGGATCCGTCGTTCTTCTTTACGCGCGCGCTCGATGAGGAGAGGGAGCGCCTCGTTGTGCTGTCTCACATGCTCATTCTTCATCGCCATCACGCCTTGGACGCGCGGAGGCCGCGTTCGATTCCAACTTGGGCCTTCGTGCGTCGATGGCCGCTTTTTCGGGAGCCGCCTTTTGCGATGCATCCACAGCTTCTATGTACCCTGAACGGCGGGCAATCGGCATCTCGAACTCACCCGCGCGGTTCGAGCGCGTACGCATCCGATCACGGTTTTTAGGGCGAGGTCGCCGCCCCTCCTCCCGCAGATGCCCTCTTCAGCGGCTACCGGCGCTCTCTGGGAGCGCGCTGGAGGCGCCATTTTCATCGCCGCTTTTGCCGAGCGAAGCTTGAACAATTTCCTGAGGGGCCCGATCGAGTTCGGCATAAACGATCACGGAATCTCCCGGTCGGAGCCGATGGTTTCGGGAAAATTGGTTGATGCGGGCGAGGCTACCCACGCTAAGGCCAAAGCGCTCGCCGATCGAAGCGAGCGTTTCGCCCTCTTGGGCTTTGTGTACGAAACGGATCCTGCCTCTCTGCGCCTCGTGGTAGGCGAAGAATTCCTCGGAACCGATCTCGAGGATGGTTACTTCGTCCTCCGTGAGGAGAATCGCATCGTCGAGCGTTCGGTCGCGAGGCAGAAAAAGCTGCACATAGAGACCGCTTGGTAGGGGGACGCCGGGATCGAGGCGATTCCAAGCGAGGAGGGCGTCGGTTGGAAGCTCGAAGAAGCGCGCAATCTCCTCGATGCGCTCGCCCCCCAGTGTTCGGTAGAAGACTCGCCTCTTGTCGGCGAAGCGGAGCGTGCCGTCGGGGACGGCGACGACGATGCTCTCGTCTCGCTTGAGCCTCGCGGGCTCTCGGTTCGGTACGAAGATCCGCTCGCCCGCCAGAAGGGTTTCTCTGCGCGCGATGTCGTTCATACGCTGAAGCTCAGCCAGCGAGACGCCGTGTTTTGCCGCCACGGCCGCCAGCGACTCTCCGTAGCGGAGTTCGTGCACACGCTCATCGTCCGAGCGTTCGATCTTAAAGCGGGTCCGCGCGTTGGCGGCTCGTTCAGGGATGCGCACGCGGTAATGCCCCGAGCCGGGGGGGAGACGATCGCGTTTGAGCTGTGGGTTGAGCTTCTTCAGCTCATCGACGGTGATTCCCGCGGCGCGGGCGATCTGCGGCAGCCGCGTTCCGGCTGGGGCGATGAGGTGCGCTTGAGGAAGCGTCTCATCGACCTCGATCTCATCGAGGCCGAAGCGCTCGACATTTCGGAGGACGATCGCGCAGGCGAGGATTTTTGCGACATAATGCGAGGTCTCAAAGGGAAGCCCCGCTTCGAGCCTTGAGAGCTCCCAAAAATCGTTCGTATTGTACTTCTGGATCGAACGTAGGAGCGCACCGTGACCCATATTGTAGCCAGCGAGAGCGAGCTCCCAGCTCCCGAACCGCTGGTAGAGCCCTGAAAAGTATGCGGCCGCCGCCTCCGTTGCGCGCTCCGGATCAAGCCTCTCGTCGATGAAGCGATTTTGCTCGAGTCCAAGCGAGGCTCCGGTCGAGGAGATGAACTGCCACATCCCCGCCGCACCCGCGCGAGATAAGACGTCTTTTTGGAAACCGCTCTCGGCCATCGCGACGCAGCGAAGATCCTCGGGAAGACCGGCCTCCTCGAGGGTGCGTTTGATCATCGGCGCGTAGCGGAGATAGCGCGTGTAGAGCGCCCGCATCATCGCCCGTCCTCGGGGCTCGTGATAATAGCTTTCGAGGTAGCGGACGATCCGCGAATCAAAACGGATCGGGAGGTCGGGGAGGTTGAGCCCTTCGAGGAAGCTCAAGTCGCGCTGCGCCTCGATGAGCTCGGGCGTGTCTTTGGGGGCGTGATTCGTGAGCGCGCTGGGAATTTCCCCCCGCCTCGGACCAAAGAGCGATTCATCGAAGCGCTCGAGGCTGCGCTCGATGGAGGGCTCACCGAGGCTGCGCAGCGCCTCTTCGCCCGTCGATGATCGGCCGCGGTCGGCGAGGCTCAGATGGGGTAACCCGATGAGCAGAGTGAAGATGAGGACACTACGGCACACAGGGGATAGGTTAGCGCGAGATGGCCCTCCCGTAAATTTTCGCGTTCAGGGACGCAAAACTCAGAGAAGACGGTATAAACTCCCCCGAGCCGCGGAGGACCGACTTTATCCTCTCCAGAGTACGGTCGCGAGGCTCGCAAAGACGAAGGAGTCTGAGTGCATCAAGGAGTGCGAGAATTATTGGCTTGGACGCGTGCGCATCGCGACGACCCCGCCGTCCGGCTTCATCCCCCGGCTCGATCGAGCGAGCTGACCGAGCTCGAGCGTGAACTCGGTCAGCCGCTCCCCACGGATCTGCGCATCGTCCTTGGCTATTTCAACGGGGGTAGGCTCCCGATCGCCGAGCTTCTCCCCTGCGGTATCGGGCCCGGCACGATCGGTGCCGCGGTGAAATCCTATGCGAAGCATATCGGGCGAGATTTCCTCGATCCGGGGCTGCTCCTTCCCTTTGCGCGGACGGATGAGGATAGCCTCCTTGCCTTTGATCGCTCGGCGGGCCCACTTGCCGACACTTGGCCCATCGTCGATTATCACCCGAGCACGGGCACACATCGACTCGTCTACCGCACGTTTGACGGTTTCTGCCGGCATGCGCT
>JAAZAH010000263.1 GCA_012514415.1 Sandaracinaceae bacterium | reverse complement strand
CGTAGCAAGGTGCTCCTCGTCCTCAACCACCAAGAGTCGGCGGGCGCGATCATTGTCCATCTCTGCTCTCTCTCATCTCTGGCACGTTCTGCTAGCGTAGATCATCACCGTTTGTTTGTGCTCAAACGAATGAGCGTCAGCCTGCAGGCTTCGCGCTCGCTTCTCGTCCGCTCTTTTCCGAACGATTGGAAAGCCATGTGGTTCGTCCGATCGAGACGCGCCGGATTGAACGCGGAGCTCGCGCGCGCTCATGCCGCCCCCTTCTTTCGAGGCGCCTTGGTTGAGAGCCTTCCGTTGCCCGGTAGATCGATGATCATTTCCGTGCCTTTCCCGGGCCCGTCTGAACGCGCCACGATGTCGCCTCCGAGATTGCGCACGAGCGCCTTCACCACAAAGAGCCCAAGCCCCGTGCCGCGACGCTTTCGGACCGTCTCGTCTTTCACGCGATAGAAGCGATCAAAGACGCGGTGGATCTGCTGTGGATCGATGCCAATGCCCGAGTCTTTGACCTCGATTCGGATCTGTTTCTTCGGTTTTCGATAGGCGCGGATGTGGATCTCGGTCTCATTGCTCGAGTATTTGATCGCGTTGTCGACGAGGTTGCGGAGGACGATCTCGAGGGCCGCCCGATCGCTATGGAGGACGATGGGCTCTTCGATGCTCACCGTGATGCACTCGGGGGCGAGGTGATACCGAGCGAGACTGGATTCGACGATGCTTTGAATGAGCGACTCGAGGCTGAACTCTTCCGTGTTCATCGCGGGCTTATCGTGGGCGAGGCGGCTCGCTTGGAGCACATCGTCGATGAACGAGGAGAGGCGGTCGACGTCGTCCTTCATCATTTGATGGAGGCGGGCATCTTGCTCGGGAGTGAGTCCGGGTCGCTCACGCGTCTCGAGGCAAAGGCGAAGGCTCGCGAGCGGACTTCGGAGCTCATGCGTGACCGAGTCGATGAAACTGTCCTGGCGCCGAACCTCGAGGATTTCGCGAGCGAGAAAGATGCTGAAGAGCACGAGGACGGTGATGATGACCAAAAATGAGACGGCCCCAAGAATCAGCAGCCAGACGTCGATGGAGATGTTCTCGGACGTCGCGATGTTGTTGGCGAGGAGGATGCTCCACCCCACAAGGAGCGCCGCGCTCAAAAAGACCGTCACGGCACCGAGGGTGATGGGGACGGAGATGGAGCGGAGATTGCGGCGACGGGCCATGACGGTTCGGAAAGCTTAGCGGGCGAGAAGGCGATTGAGGTTCGCTCGTTCGAACGCGACCGCTTCCGCATAATAATGATATTTCCGCTCTAGGCGGCGGAATTCGGGCGTGTGGACATCGAGACGGCCTGCGCGTTCGATGGGCGGGATGAGGTGGTGGAGAAGCTCGTGATAGACGATGAACCCGACGTAGAAGGCGGGGACCCACTCCCGATCGAGCGCCCGGTGAATGCGGATGAGCGCTTCTTCGCGATCGTAGACCCCGAGCTGGATCGAGCGCTTTCGCCCGTTTTTTCCGCTCGAAGCTCGTCCCCAGCCGATTCGCGGGGTGTCGATGGGCCGATCGAAATGGCGCGTGATGACGTCGCGAAGGATGAGGTCGAGGTCGTGAACCTTCCCGCGGGGGTTGAGGCGGCTCGGGCGGCGCGCACGCGCGCTTCGGAGGTAATCGGATTCGGCCTCAAGGAAGGCATCGAGCACGGCAGAGGCGGAGGCATCGCGATCGCGGAGAAAGCGTGCAACCGCCCGTTGAACGTCGGCGCCCGCTCGTAAAAACACGTGGTGTGCGCGGATCTCGACCGCGTCCATCAGGCGCTTCTGGCTGAGAAGGACGCGCTTATTATCCGTGATCTTGAGGCGGACGGGACGCCCAAGCTCGGCACCGATGGTGGCGGTGAGCTCGCGGGCGCGCGCAGAAAGCCGCTGCCTTTCGGTGAGCGCGTCGTGCGGCGCGCGCTCGAGTCGCAGGCGCGCCGATCGAAGATCGCCGTCGCATCGAGGTTCGACCTCCGCATTTTCGACGCAGTCGCGTTCGCCTCGAGGAGCGCGCGTGGAAGGCGCCCCTACCTCGACGCTCGGCTTGGACGCGTTGTCCGTAAGAAATGGTAGCAAGAGCTGCGCCACCTCATCTGGCTATCCCCAATCAGCGGCGGCGTCAACATCTGGCGGGGCGATGGCGACCGAAAAGCGATCGAGCGCGGAGCGAGGCCGAATCGTCGCTAGGCGAAGGCGTGAAGCCTCCATTTAGGTGCGCTTCCGTTGCGCATCAGAGCGGGGCGGACCGACCGCTCGCCTGCCGGCATCCGGAACATGGGGATGCCGGCATCAACCAAGGTCCAACCAAGGTCCAGCCAAGGTCCAACCAAGGTCCAACCAAGTTTCCAAATGGGTCCGCCCCGGTCTGCGCGAGCGGGCACCTAGGTTCGCGGTCTATTCCTCATCGAGGGCTGCGTCTTCGCCACCTCCGGCGTCGAGCCCGGCGGCGCCGGCGCCCTCATCGGCGTCAGCGGCTTCGTCCGCTCCGCCAGCGCCTTCAACATCGGACTCGTCTTCATCGAGATCCTCGAGGAGCGCATCGAGATCCAAATCCTCATCGAGATCGTCGTACTCCGAGGAATAGAGGTCGACCGGTTCATCCTCGAAATCGTTCGAGATCTCTTCAGGCACGATCCCGCGCTCCCGCAAGAAGTTCACGGGGCCGGTCGTCAGCGGCTCGTAATACGTCGTGATCAGAAGCGCCACGAGCAGAAGCCCAATGAAGGGGATCACCGCGCGGATCAGGTCGATGATCGACTTCCCAAAGCGGAAGCTCGCGATAAAGAGGTTCATGCCAACCGGCGGCGTCATGTACCCGATCTCGAGGTTCAAGAGGAAGACAATGCCGAGGTGGAAGAGATCCACACCGTAGTTTTCGGCGATCGGCACGATGAGCGGCGTGATCACCACGATGGCCGAGAAGATGTCCATCATCATCCCCGCCAGGATCAAGAAAAGGTTGAGCGCGAGAAGGAAGCCCCACTTCGATTGCACCACCCCTTGGATGGCCTCGAAGATCTTCATCGGCACCTCGGCCTGGATCATGTAGGCGGTGAAGCCAATCGCAGAAGCGAGAATGACGAGGATCGCGCCGACGAGCGTCATCGAATCGCCGATGATGCGAGGGAGGTCCTGACGAAACGTCACATCGCGATAGACGAAGACCTCGATGAAGAGCACGTAGGCCGCCGTAAACGCCGCCGCTTCATGGAGGCGGAGGAAGCCAAGGCCCATCCCAAGCACGAGCACAAGCGGTAGGATCGCCTCCCATTTCGCGACCCAAAGCGTGCGGAGCGCTTCCTTAAAGACGAAAGGCGTCGGCTCGATACCAAGCGAGCGGCCTTTCCACATGCCGTACGCGCCGAGCACGCCGAGCGTCAACAGTCCCGGAAGGAAACCTGCCGCGAAAAGCCCCTCGATCGAAAGCCCAGCCACCACGCCAAAGAGCACGATCGGAACGCTCGG
>JAAZAH010000262.1 GCA_012514415.1 Sandaracinaceae bacterium | reverse complement strand
TGATGGTGAACGTCGAGCGCGATGGCTTCTGGTCCTGCTATGGGCCGCCGATCCTCCTCGCGATCTATACGCTCATCGCGCTCTTTATTCTTTGGATGATCTGGAATTTCTTCACGAAGATTCACCTGCTATCCAATGCGAGCGGACAATCAATTCACAAGCTCACCGTTCGCTCAACAGGCAACAATATAGAGTATAACTCTGAAGACCATTGGATCAGATACAAGGATCTCACAGTCTATTTTGGAAATAGATTTATGCGCAGACTCTTGATCGCTGCGAACAATGTTTACTCAATACTAATGCGTGGAATGCACGGTTACGAAACCGTTTTCTACGATATTAACAACACAACTTTCATCACCCAACCTAGCGTCAAACATGCACCTCATCTAGCGACAAAGCGAGCCTTTGATAAGAGCATGTCTGCAATCGCAGAGTCGGAAGAGACGCCTAGATCCGGGCTCTATCTGCGCGCAGCCTCACGAACACCGGTTAGCGCATACGCCGTGAGGCTTGGGATCTATTACGTCTTTTTGGATGCAAGAAACAACTCGCGCGCACTCTCTCGCGCGCTTGAGGCAGAGCGACGTCGCAAGGACGACGCTCAAGAATCGGGGAACCCTACTTTCGACTCTGAACATGGCTGCATCCGTCTCAGCACAGATCATCAGATCGTTTCAAGAGAGTTCACTAAAACAAAAAAGAGCAACTTCATCGGCGTGAGAGTTTCACAGTAAAAAATCATTGCGAAACGCGCTAATTGGGAAATCGAGGAGAAGGATATGGAAAAAGAGATCGTTATTAAAGACAGGCTCGTCGCGCCGAGCATGATCACGCCGACCCTATTCATCGGGCTCGGCGGATGCGGCCTCAAGATCGTGAAGCGGGTCAAAGAGCATCTGATGACGCGCCCCGATTATGAGGAGCGCTACCGCGCGCTCACGAAGTTCACGGCGTTCGATACCAACATTAACGATCTCGAGAAGGCGCGTCAGCATATGGACGATGTCTTCCTCCTCTCCGACTTCGAAAAAGAGGATTATGCGAAGCTCGCGACGGGTCAGCTCTTCCTCGAGCCCGATGATTATTTCACGCAGTGGGTGCCTGATGGCTATCGCTTCCGCGCGGGGGATACCGCAGGCGCCGGGCAGATCCGCATCGAGTCGCGCCTCGGGCTCTATTATCAGACGAAGCATCGCGATGTGATCCCGCGCCTCCGGCGCATCCTCGAGGATATGAAGAACCACGCGCATGGGCATCGCCGGCTCGACTCAAATGAGATCCGGATCGTGCTCTGCTATTCGGTCGCCGGCGGGACGGGCTCGGGCTCACACCTCCCGATGGCCTATCTGATCCGCGATCTCGCCTCGCAGCTCGGCAAGCCGCGCATCCACGGCGTCGCCGTCCTCCCGAGCGTCTTTGAAGATAAGACCGGGCATAATAAAGACGGCATCTTCGCCAACGGCTACGCCGCGCTCAAAGAGACCGAGCACCTCATGAAGCTCGGCGCCCCCGAGGCGATCGGCTATCCCGAAAGCGGCCTCGAATTCCATTATAATCCGGCCGATACGACGAAGCGGACCGTCCGCACCCAGCCCTTCGACTTTCTCTACGCGATCGATCGGCCCGAGCGCTTCACGGTGAGCGATGTCGTCGCGGCCGCCGCCGATGGGCTCTACCTCCAGCTCTTTAGCCCGATCTTTGGCGAGCAGGCGGGCGATTACGATAACTATACGCAGCACCAGCGCTTCCTCGTCCCGCATGATTTTGAGAAGAAGGACGTCCGCGGCTTCACCTCCTTTTACGGCTCCTATGGCTCGGCCGTCTTCCTCGTGCCCAATGAGGGGCTGCTCGAATATTGCGCGAAGGCGGCCGCCCTCGACATCCTGAGATCAAGCTTTGTGGGGCAGATCCCGAGCGACGCCGCCTTTGACGCGCTCAGGCGGAACTACGCCAACTTTAACACCATCCGCTTCGCGGCGGCGGGCGGGAGCGCCGAGGCGAACGACGTCCACGTAAAGGACTTTCATCAGCTCGCCGGCGACGATCAGAAACACGCCAAGAGGGCGCTCTTTGAGAAGCGCGTGAGGCTCCTCGCCGAAGCGGAGCATCAGAGCGCAGGGAAGACGATCAGCGCCGAGTTCCGAAATATCTGGCGGCATGGACATGGAGCGGCCTTCGTCAACCCGGTCGATCATGATACGGCCAACTCAGGCGAGGCGAATGGAACGCCCTATGACAGGCCCGAGAAGTCCATCGTCGGGTACCTCGAGAGGAGCATCGGCGTCGCCTCCACCGAAGGCGCCGTCGATCTTACTCGCTCAGAGCTCTTTCGTGACTCCCAGCGGACGTTCCGTGACGTTTTGGAGCGCGCGCGCGATCGAACGCTCTCCGATGCAAATG